>JAUVSB010000087.1 GCA_030597275.1 Gammaproteobacteria bacterium | reverse complement strand
TCTGGGATTTTTATGATGAGACCTTAAAGAAGTTGCATGATCATGGCGCGATGTTTGTCCGGCTTGATGCTTTTGCTTATTTGCACAAACAACCGGGTGAAGTAAATTTCTTCAATAAACCCGGTACTTGGGAATACCTTGCAAGGGTAAAACGACTAGCAGACAAGTATGACTTGACTCTTATCCCGGAGATACATTCAGAGTATGGTAAAGGGCTCCACGAGGAAGTGGCAGAAAAAGGATTTCCTATTTATGATTTTTTCTTACCTGGGTTACTTATTCATGCTCTAGAGAGGGGCACAAATAGGTATCTTTTGCTCTGGATTAACGAGCTTATTGAGAAAAAGATAAAGACGGTCAATATGCTTGGGTGTCATGACGGTATTCCCATTCTTGATTTAAAAGGTGATAAATCAGGTACCGCAAGAGAAGGTTTGTTAAGTGACGATGAGATCGATGCTATCGTAGATGTAATATTAGAAAGGGGCGGGCGAGTAAAAAATCTATTTGGACCAGATGGTAGAAAAATCGCCTACTACCAGATTAATGCGACTTTTTTCAGCGCATTAGGGGAAGACGAGCATAAGATGCGCCTTGCCCGTGCGATTCAAATGTTTATGCCAGGTATACCACAGGTTTGGTACCTGGATTTATTTGCCGGTAAAAATGATTACGTGGCCGCCGATAGGGGCGGTACCGCAGGGCATAAAGAGATCAACCGAACCACACTATCGACCGAAGAAATTGAAGCAGGACTCAGTCGGCCTGTCGTGCAAGATCAATTGGTCCTTATAAGGTTAAGAAACACATCAACTGCTTTTGATGGTGAGTTGACAGTCATACGTACCGATGAACAACACCTGTCTTTAATCTGGGAACACCAAGAGAGTACAGCATCTTTGAAAGCCAATTTACATGACTTTAGCTTTATTATCACTTGTACAGATAACGTCAGCGGTGAGAGTGTGATCTCGTATGGCTTGTGATAAAGGTGAATCAATTTTAGAGGTCAGTATGAAGATATTAGCGACGGATTTAGACAGAACGTTACTCCCAAATGGTAGGTGGGAGAGTGATGAGGAAGCTATCAGCTTGTTTAATGCGTTGACTGAAAAGCATGAAGTACTTGTCGTTTATGTCACGGGACGAAATCTTGCTCTTACCGAAAAAGCGATAGATGAATTTGGAGTTAGATATCCAGATATTCTGTGCAGCGACGTCGGTACCTCGATCAGAAAATTTAAGAATGGTGAGTGGAGCTTTGATTATGGATGGATAGATCATGTGAGGAGGGAGAGTCCAAACTGGGATGCAATGAGTATAAGAGATGTGGTAGCTGGTATTAATGGAATGAGGGAACAGGAAAGTGAGCACCTGAGTCAGTTCAAGCAGAGCTATTATGTTGATCACCAACATAAAGATCGGATATTAAAAGAGGTTGATGAACTGGTGAAAGGGAGATTCGATGAAGTAATTATATACAGTTTTGATTCCCTGGATGGAAAAGGGCTGCTTGATTTTTTACCAGCAAGCGCGACAAAACAGACTGCCTTAGAGTATTTAGCTGATGAGTATGGCACAGCGAAAAAAGACGTTGTATTTTGTGGTGATAGCGGGAACGATATCTTTCCTCTAACAGCAGGATTTTCTGGCGTTCTTGTCAGAAATGCCGATGATCAACTAGTAGAAAACATAAAAAAGTCAATGACTCAGAATCCTGACTTGACAGTATATTTTGCCAAAGGTGGTGTCATGGGCTTAAAAGGATATTACACAAGCGGAGTGATTGAGGGAGCATGTCATTATGGAATATTTGATTGTGCTATGGATTCTCTTGTTACATAAGCATCTCTTTTAGCTATAGCCTTAGATAATATAAAAACCACCCTTCGGGGCTGTTTTTCTTTGTCCATAGAGCGTCTGATCCTGGCCGACAGTGGCGGTTTAAGCTTTCACCGAAAATGTCCGCTTAGGAGAAATCTAAGCGAACTGGGATTCTTCCTGTTTTTGTCCGCCATGTCTCCAGGCTGTGTGAAAACTCTGAAATAGAATTACTGGTGGAGAATTCCAGCCAGTTCACCTTCATATTGTCATAAATGTGGGGTGATGCATCTATTATCAGCCCTATTCTCTGCTTTAAGTGTCACCCTGTCCCAATAAACTGAAATTTCATTGAGTTTTCACACAGCCTGTCTCAATAGCAGACGTGTAGATTTCACCCCTGATCTCTTCAATTTGACTAATTTCAGCAATTTATTGTCAGTCAGGTGAAATTAAGTAATCGTTGTATATCTGTAAGATTGAATCTAGATTTCTACACCTTATGCTAGACTTGGGGCCCTTGAATTTTCCAGTTTAACCGAGGCAATAAAATGCAAAAATTAAAAATATGCAGTGTAGTCGCCATGGCTCTTTCCTTTACCTTTACCTTCACCTTGCCAGCTGTTGCGGAAGAGGGGGCAGGTAAAAATGATAACAAAATGCCGGTCAAGATTACCCGTACACTGGCCAGTGTGGACATTAAACATAACGGTAAAATAGTTACGATACAGCGTTCCCAGGATACCAGCAATCGTATGAACCCGGCGTTCACCAAAACATCACGCAAGTGCCCGCCGTTTTGCATTCAGCCTGCACAGATAGCGGGTGTCGAAACTATCGGTGAGATAGAAATGCTCAAGTACTTGAAGAGTAAATCTGATGGTGATGATTCACTGCTGATCATCGATTCACGCGGGCCGAAGTGGGTTGCCAGGGGGACGATTCCGGGGTCTACTCATATTCACTACAAGAAGCTGTCACTGGGATCTGCAGATGAAGATGCGATGGCCGACATTATTGAGAACCAGTTTGGCGCTTTGAGGCTGACGGAATTCTGGGATTTTGGCAATGCACGTACGCTGGTGTTCTTCTGCAATGGCATGTGGTGTGGACAGTCACCGACAAACATACACTCTTTGTTAAAGATTGGTTATCCGCCAAGTAAATTGAAATGGTATCGCGGTGGCATGCAGGCCTGGGAAACAGCAGGGTTGACAACGGTCAAGCCCGAAAAGTAAACGGGGACCAAAGTCTCATTTATGAATGCGTTTCAGTCGGCAGGTACATCAACGTTATAACGTAGAGTTAATGTCCGGCTCTGCGGATTGCTCCACATCAGGCAATAGGTTTGCGTGCTGTCTGCGAGTAATGTTCCCTTGCTACGAAGTATCATTTTCTCAGCAACAGGGTAGCTGACCTCTTTACCATGATGAAAGTGAATATTGAAAAGTGCTACTGAAGAGCATTCAAAGGAGTAATTTATCTTCGCACCGGCAGCCAGATCGTGGCAGGATTCATGAACCTCATCTGGGCGAAGATTGAGGGATTTATTCTCAGCCGCATAAACAATTGAACAGCAGCTGAGAATTACTGCGGCCACTAAATAGATATACTTGATAGCCATAGGAATGGGATTTTTTCTTGCTCCAGTGTTGTCAGACTCCTGACTTTTACCTTTAGTGTGCAGGTAATGTCAACTACCAGTGCTATCATGGCAGTATCCCCACTCCAACATGGGTTAGGCTCTTATCTTGAAATAGTTACTCTTCGTCGCATATGTATTACATAGCTTGCACTACATTGGCATTAAGTCATTATAGTTTGCTGGAGGGCTCTAGATGAAGGTTTTACACGTATGTACAGGAACACTTGCTTCATTGATTATGGTGATTTCTGGAGGCGTCAGTATTGTCTCCTATGCCGATGATCCAACTGAGAAAGCACGCATGGAACTGATCAAAATTATTGAAGAAGACGTAAGGCAAACCAGTCGCGAACTGGAGAAGAGCGAGCTTGATCCACGTGTGATGAAAGCGATTGCTACTGTGCCGCGTCACGAGTTTGTGCCACCGGAAGAACAGGACTATGCCTATGAGAATCGTCCATTGCCAATTGGCCATGGGCAAACCATTTCACAGCCATACATTGTTGCAATAATGACAGATATGCTGAATCTGAAGCCGGACAGCAAGGTGCTGGAATTGGGTACGGGCTCAGGCTACCAGGCAGCCATACTGAGCGAACTGGCGGCTGAGGTTTACACGATTGAAATCGTTGAAGCACTCGGGCTGCTGGCGAAAGAACGCCTGCAACGGTTGGGATATGATAATGTCACCACAAAGGTGGGTGATGGCTATTATGGCTGGGAGGAGCATGCCCCGTTTGATGCCATTATCGTGACAGCGGCTGCCAGTCATATTCCTCCACCGCTGATCAAACAGTTGAAAACCGGTGGTCGTATGGTTGTACCGGTAGGAAGCCGTTTCATGATCCAGCAGTTGCTGGTTGTTGATAAAGGTGAGGATCAAAAGGTGGTCAGCAGGCAGGTCTTGCCGGTGGTGTTCGTGCCGGTAACCGGTGAACATTAACCGGAACCTGGTAAACAATTCATGCCTCAGCGTCCGCCGTATCTTTCAGTATCGCTGATCTCGGGCGCAGCGCTGGCTTACGAGATCCTGCTGATGCGACTGTTTTCTATCATACAGTGGCATCATTTCTCCTACATGATCATTGGTCTTGCCCTGCTGGGTTACGGTTTCAGCGGGACCTTTGTTTCAATTTTTCAGCACTGGCTGCAGCTGCGTTTCAAGTACATTTACCTTACCAGTCTGCTGCTTTTTGGCCTGACATCGGTCGCCAGTTTCATGCTTGCCCAGACATTACCATTCAATGCTGAACTGATGCTGTGGGACTACCGCCAGGTCGGCTATCTGCTGATTATCTTCCTGCTGCTGAGTCTGCCCTTCTTTTTTGCGGCCACGGCCATCTGCCTGGCATTTATGCAGTATAGCGGGCAGGTGTCGCGTATCTATGCCTGGGATCTGGCTGGCGCCGGCCTTGGCAGCCTGATTGTGATCGGCTTGCTGTTTGTGGTTTTCCCGCAAAATGCCCTGCTTGTCATCGGTGCGCTGGGGCTGGTGTCCCTGTTGGTTGCCAGTGTGGAACTACGAATGAAGAATCCTAAACTGATACTTGTTTTGCTGGGGCTGTCCAGCATAGTGCTCGCACTGGCAGCAACGAGTCTGGATCTGCAAATGTCACCCTACAAGAGCCTGCCCCAGACCCTGCGTGTCAGTGGTACAGAAGTTATCGAGCAGGACTCCAGTCCTTTTGGGTTGATCAGCATCGTCGACAGCGCAACTGTCCCTTTCAGGCACGCACCCGGGCTCAGCCTGGGCAGTACTGAAGAGCCGTTGCCGCAGCTGGGTGTTTTTACCGACGGCGATAACATGACTGTTATCACGAAGGCAACTGACGACCCGTCACAACTCGCCTATCTTGACCAGGTGACCTCGGCATTGCCATATCACCTGGATGATCCAGGCTCGGTGCTGATTGTGGGTGCTGGAGGTGGTACGGATATCCTGCAGGCGCTGTATTACTCAGAACAGCATCACTCAGCATTGGAGATTGATGCAGTCGAACTGAATCCTCGGCTGATCGACATCGTCGGCTCTCGCTACAGCGATTTCAATGGCAAGCTGTACCAGCGTGATGGTGTTAGCGTACATGCCGGGGATGTACGTGGCTTCCTGTCGCAGAATAAGAAAAAGTACGACCTGATACAGCTGTCACTAATGGATGCCTTCAATGCTTCAGCATCTGGTTTGTATGCACTGAATGAAGACTACCTGTATACCATTGAGGCACTCAAAACGTATCTGGATCACCTTACCCCGGGTGGCTACCTGGCAATGACGCGCTGGGTCAAGATGCCGCCGCGAGATACATTGAAACTGTTTGCCACTGCAATTGATGCACTCAACATACAGGGTGAGGATAAACCAGCTGAAAGGCTTGCACTGATCCGTAGCTGGCAGACGAGTACCTTACTGATCCGAAATGGGAAATTTACCGAGCAGGATGTTCAGAAGATAAGAAAATTTAGTGACGAACGTTCATTTGATGTCGCTTATGCAGCAGGAATGCCACTTCCGAAAGACAGCTATAATCAGTTGGCAGCCCCCTGGTTCCAGGATGGTACGGTGGCCCTGTTGTCAGACAGTCGGGGTCAGTATCTTGAAGATTACAAGTTTGACCTCGAGCCTGCTACCGACAACAAACCCTATTTCCATCATTTTACAAAATGGTCATCATTGCCGGAGATATTCAGTCTGCGTAATCGCGGTGGCATGCAGTTGATCGAGTGGGGTTATGTCGTACTGGTGCTGACATTGTTGCTGGCGGCAGTACTCAGTGTGATTCTGATCACACTGCCGTTGCTGGTTTTGCCTCGTTCGTCAGTTGCAGACAAAGCAGCGGTCAGCAAGACCCGCGTCATCCTGTATTTCC
>JAUVSB010000003.1 GCA_030597275.1 Gammaproteobacteria bacterium | reverse complement strand
TGCAGATTATCCTACGCCTGCAAAACGTCCGGCTTATTCAGTACTATCAAATAACAAGTTGTTCGATACTTTTGGTATACGTCTACCTGACTGGGAAACAGCACTTACCCAGTGTATGCAAGAAAGCTAATAAGCTGTACCAGCCTTGACCATTCTTAATGATGCCGCCTCTTTGCTTGGAAAAGACGGTCCCTTTGCCGGGCTGCTGGATAACTACCGTGTCCGTGAATCACAGCAGCAAATGGCAAAACGAATCGAGCAGGCAATCTCTGATAAAGAAATACTGATAGCCGAGTCGGGCACCGGTACCGGCAAGACCCTGGCCTACCTGGTACCCGCCATGCTGTCAGGTAAAAAGGTGCTGGTATCAACGGGTACCCGTCATCTGCAGGATCAATTGTACAAACACGACCTGCCGCTGGTTCGGCGCGCCCTGGAAGTCCCTGTCACGATGTCGCTGTTAAAAGGACGCTCCAATTATCTATGCCGGCAACGTCTTGAACAGGCGGAGCTTGACCAATCAGGATATCAAACATTCCCAAAAGTTGACCTTGCCGTTATCAGCAAGTGGTCATTAACGACATTACATGGCGACATCGCTGAAGTCAGTGGTGTGCCAGAACAATCCAGAGTCTGGTCGGATGTAACTTCTACAGTGGATAACTGTATAGGCAGCAAGTGCCAGCATTATGATGACTGCTTTGTTAATAGTGCCAGGAAGGATGCCATGGAAGCGGATATCCTGGTCGTCAATCATCATCTCTTTCTGGCCGATATCGCGCTGAAAGAAGAAGGCTTTGGCCAGCTGCTACCGAAGGTTGATGTGGTGATATTCGATGAAGCACACCAGGTACCAGATACCGCCAGCATGTATTTCAGCACAGGTGTAAGTCAACGTCAGATGCTCGATCTGTGCCGGGATACACGACTGGCAGATGTTGCTGAAAAAAGTGGTATTAGCGGATTAGAAAATCGTATTGATGAACTGGAAAAACTGGCTAAAGAATGTCGTCTGGCGATGGGGACTTCAGCAAGCAAAGGCAGCTGGTCGCAACTCGAAGAGCGATCTGAATTCAATAATGCTCTACAGGCTTTGAAGCAGGGGTTACAGCAAATGCTGGGGGTGCTGGAACTTGCTGCAGCTAAAGGCGACCAGCTGGAGAACTGTTATCAACGCACACAGGTGATTGTTGACCGGCTGTCCTCCCTCGGCAACGATAGCAGCGAAAACAGCGAAGAATTTATTCGCTGGTATGAGACCAGTAAAACAGGCTTTCAATTACACAGCACGCCATTAAATATTGCTGATAAATTCAGAGAGCTGGTCTGCGAACAGGACAGGGCAATAATCTTTACTTCTGCAACACTGGCAGTTTCAGGCAGTTTTAACCATTATCAAAAACAGCTTGGCCTGGAGAATGCGGCAACTGATGTCTGGCCTGGTCCATTTAACTATACAGACCAGGCCCTGTTTTATTTACCTGAAGGTTTGCCAGAACCGAATGATTCATCACATACCCGAATGGTGGTAGAACTGGCTGAAAAATTGATCAAGATTTCTCAGGGCAGGGCATTTCTTCTGTTCACCAGTTTTCGTGCCTTGAATGAGGCGGCCGAACTGCTTAAAGGCCGCCTTGATTATCCTATGCTGGTGCAGGGCGAGGCACCCCGGCATGAGCTCCTGCAGCGTTTTCGCCAGGAAGGAGATGCTGTCCTACTGGGCACAGGAAGTTTCTGGGAAGGGGTTGATGTTAAGGGTGATGCTCTATCTGTTGTGATTATTGATAAACTTCCCTTTGCTGCACCGGATGACCCGGTATTACAGGCACGCAGTCGAGCTATAAGAAACGCCGGACTCAATCCGTTTATGACGCTGCAGCTGCCACAGGCCGTTGTATCATTAAGACAGGGAGCTGGCCGTCTGATCCGTTCAGTTGATGACAGGGGACTGTTTGTTCTTTGTGATGCCCGACTGGTAAGCAAATCATACGGAAAAATATTTACCCGTAGCTTGCCACCAATGAAACGTACCAGGGACTTTTCTGAAGTCTCTGCTTTTCTGGAAAATGTGAGAGTGTAATGGCAATAGAAACACTTGATTCTTTACAGCTTAGACTTTCCACGGATGACTGTATATTTAATGCCAGTTCAAGTGATGAATTGTCACCTGCCAGTCCTTGCTTGGGACAGGACCGTGCCGTGGCCGCATTGCAAACCGCATTGGCAGTTCCTGGTCCAGGCTATCACATGATGGTAATTGGTAAGCAAGGTACAGCTAGACTTGGCTGCCTTACCTCCTTGCTGAAAGAATTTTCCTCTTCAAAGGTCAACACCGAGAACCCGGATCGTGTCTTGTTGCCGGTAAAAGGCCATGTGAGCCAGTATGAGGAATTCCACCTGCAACAGGGTCGTGCCCGGAAACTGATAAACATCTGTCAGCAAGTGGTAACGGCAACCATTAATAATGATGCAGAAGCCCAAACTGAATTAATAAAGGAGCTGCGTAACGCTTATCCAGCATCACCCGGCTTGACTGAATATATAGATTGGCTGGATGATTTCAGCTTGCTGTTACTGGCTGGCGAAAACAGTGATTTTGAATACCGGGAATTGCAGCAAATGATTCCTTTGTTGCTGCATACTGGTGGCCAGGATTCTATACCTATCCTTAGAGACCCGTTTGTCGATATGGCTTCATTGCTGGGTACGCTGACGACAGACCTGGAGACCGGCAGAAAAATTCTTAACGCAGGATCATTGATTCAGGCCAGTGGCGGTTTTCTGATTATTGATGGTCAGGGATTGTCTGAGGACCTGCAGCTTTGGCGTATCCTGCGTGATATTCTGAATAGTGGATTGATTCCGCTACATGCAATTTCATCTGTGTCATCACCTCAGGCCGGTGGCAGTCTGCCGCTAAACGGAAACATCCGGCTCACGTGCAGGGTAATACTGATTTGTGATGCCAGTGTGTTCGAACAGTTCCAGGCGCTTGAGGGTGAACTTGACCATCTATTCCCTGTCATTGCTGAGTTTGAAGCAGAGATGAAAAGAAACGATGAGAATACCTGCGCGGCTGCAAGTATTATCTCGGCTTTGATCAAGCAATACCATTGCCTGCCTTTGGATATACAGGCTATGGCTACAATGCTTGACTGTGCGGTTCGTCTATCTGGTAGCCGAGATCATATAACACTCTCTCGAAATAGCTTGTCCAGGCTTCTACGCGAAGCCAGCTTGCTGGCAAGTCAGAGTGGAAAAAGCATGGTTACTCGCAAGCATGTTGAAACGGTTATACAGCAGGGCAGACTTCGGGTTTGGGCAGACCAGCGCGATGCAACACAGTCAATTATAAATGGTGAGACACAAGTTGAACTGACAGGTAAAGTTATTGGCCAGATTAATGGGCTAACTATAGTGGGATCAGGTGAACAGTCATATCTTGAGCCGTCACGGCTTACCGCAACAGTACGGGCGGGGGATGGCGCAGTTGTTGATATTGAGCGAGAGGTGAACCTGGGTGGTGCTATACACAGCAAGGGTGTGTTGATTCTCACCAGCCTGTTAGCTTCTCGTTATAGTCGGCATGTTCCTTTGTCTATGATTGCTTCACTGGTGTTTGAGCAATCGTACGCTTATGTCGATGGAGATAGTGCTTCAGCTGCAGAAATGATGGCAATTTTGTCTGCCATTACAGAAATACCCATCAAACAAAATCTGGCCATTACGGGCTCAATTGACCAGCGTGGTCAGATTCTATGTATCGGTGACATCAATAGAAAAATAGAAGGCTACTACCGTCTTTGTCATCACCACGGTGGGCTTGGGGATGCCGGGGTAGTTATCCCAAAAACAAACCTGAGAGATTTGATGCTTGATGATGATGTTGTTCAAGCTGTTGCCGATGGCCGTTTTACTATCAACACAGTATCAACACTGGATGATGTGATTGAGTTATTTACAGGTATGAATCCAGGTTCAGAAGATGATAAGCGTGAGTTTCCGGTTGGCAGTTTCAATGCACTGGTGCAGGATTCATTGAAACAGTTTGCAGAAGAAAATAAACACGACCATAAAGATGATTGAACTTTGATACTATTATCAAAGGGCATTTCTATCCATGAGTTAATAGAGATGCCCTAAAACCCTTATAAAAACTAAACGGAATATAAGCAAAATGGTAAAAATCGCTATCCCCGGTGCCGCCGGGCGTATGGGACAGGAACTCATTAAGACTTGCCAGGTTAGTGCCGGTGTAGAGATCGGCGCCGCTACTGAACATCCTGATAGTAAGGCGATGGGTCGTGATAGCGGTGAAATCGCCGGCATTGATCCTAACGGAGTGCTTATAAGGGAAAATTCTGATCCTCAGTGTTTTGATGTCCTGATTGATTTTACCCGTCCACAACCGGCGATGAACCATCTCGATTACTGTGTCTTACACAACAAGGCGATGGTTATAGGAACCACAGGTTTCTCCGCAGAGGAAAAGCAGAGAATCACTGATGCAGCAAAGTCGATACCCGTTGTTTTTGCACCAAACATGAGTGTTGGCGTAAACCTTTGTTTCAAATTACTTGCCACTGCCGCCAGGGTTCTTGGGGATTCTGTTGATATTGAGATTATTGAAGCCCATCATCGACATAAAGTTGATGCACCCTCTGGCACGGCATTAGCCATGGGTGAAGTCATCGCTGAGGCTCTTGATAGAGATCTGGATAAATGCGCGGTTTATGGTAGAGAGGGAAACTGCGGCGAGAGAGACCATACTACTATTGGTTTTTCGACTATCAGGGCGGGGGATATTGTGGGTGAGCATACTGTGATGTTCGCATCTGAAGGGGAGCGAATTGAAATTACCCATAAAGCATCCAGTCGTGCAACTTTTGCTAACGGTGCCGTACGCGCTGCTAAATGGCTTGCTAAGCAGCCAGCAGGCCTGTATAGCATGCAGGATGTACTGGGCCTGGATTAGTACTCAGCCGTAATTAAGCTTGCAATAGACCGGTCGGTCAACTAGTATTGGGGTATGAGTAATATTAACGATACCCGTGAACGGATTATTCGGGTAGTGAAGACCCGCTTCCATAACCGCAGTTATGCCGATGTCGGTATTAAAGAGATCTGCGATATGGCATCCATCCAGAAGGGGAGTTTCTACCATTTCTTCCCATCAAAGAGAGACCTCGTTCTGGCAGTCATTGATGAGTTTGCTCTCGACTGGGCTAATGGTTTTGTTGCCGAGGCCTTTGACCCTGCTTTGCCACCAATGGAAAGAATTGATTACGTAATTGATGCTGCATATTTCTGGCAAAAATCCAGTAAAGACTTGAATGGCCATATACCAGGCTGTCTGTTCGGTAACCTGGCATTGGAAATCAGTACACAGGATGATGTGCTGCGGGCCAAATTAAATGCCGTTTTTACCTCAGCTAAAGACCGTTTCAGAGGTACCCTGGATGAAGCGGTTGAACAGGGCACCATCAAGCCACTTGACAGTGAGACTACGGCAGAAGCCATGCTTGCTTACCTGGAAGGTATGATTCTCCTGGCCAAAGCAGAGAATGACCCTGAGGTAATCTATCGCCTGGGTCCTGCTTTGAAAAATATCCGGATAGAAACCAACAGGCATTAAAATAATGAATTACTTTACCAAAAGTTTGTCTACAATATTGACTGACCAGTCAATTAGTAAATTGATCATATGTATTAGACAAATTATTGGTAGTAACCCTGGCAGGTGGATGATTAAGTCCACTAATTTAACTTTATTATTGACCGACCGGTCATCTCATTTATGAGGATTTACTGATGAATACTGAAGCTACGGCAACACTTGATGCACGCGGGCTAAATTGCCCTTTACCCATACTGCGCACAAAAAAAGCACTTAACGGGCTTGAAACAGGAGATACCTTGTACCTGATTTCATCTGATCCGGGTTCAGTGAAAGACATTGATGCATTTTGTACACAAACGGGTAATGAGTTACTGGAAAACTATACTGAGAATGGTGAATTTACATTCATTATTCGCAAGAGCTAACAGGAGAAATATCATGGCAAACGCAGCTAGAGTACTAGAGCCTGGAATGGACAGGAATTTATTTAATGAATGGTTTGATGATCGAATGGCACAAAAAGAAGCGGAACACGTGCCTTCTATGACCATAATTGCGACTAAAGGTACGCTGGATATGGCATATCCTCCATTCATCCTCGCTTCAACCGCCGCGGCATTGGGCTGGGATGTGTCAGTGTTTTTTACATTTTACGGACTAAACCTATTAAGAAAAGACCTGGATCTTGAGATCAGCCCTTTGGGGAATCCGGCTATGCCAATGAAGATGCCTGTTGGCCCAGACTGGTTAAGAAGTATCAATATGAACATCCCGAACTTTGTCATGGCAAATGTTCCCGGTTTTGAAAAGATGGCAAGTGGCATGATGAAGAAAACCATGCGGGATAAGGGCGTGGCGACTATTGAGGAGTTGCGCTCACTTTGTCTTGAAGCAGATGTAAAGCTCGTAGCCTGCCAGATGACAGTGGACTTGTTCAGCATGGATCAGGGTGAATTTATACCTGAGATTCAGGACTGGATTGGTGCAGCAAGTTTTCTGCCGACAGCGCAGAAGGCAGATGTAAGCCTGTTTATCTGATATTTATGCGTTATTTACTTAACACTATTTATAGGGACGGATCTGGGTATGGCTCTAATCAAGCTGCCCCAGATTCGTTGGCGCTAACTTTTCAGCACGTAATCTTTTTACATAGCGATAGATAGTTCGCTCACTGACACCCAGCAAATCAGCGGCACGTGAACGATTGCCGTTACATTGTCTGAGGGCGCTAAGGATGCGATCTTTATCATGCCTGCCCTGGCTTCTATTAAGAAAAGAATAGTCATCGGAGTCAGGAATAGTATACTCGTCAGGTGAATTAACAACTTCTGATTTTGAATTTATGTAGGTGAATTGTTCAAAAATAAGATGATCAGGTGTCATGGTATCAAGGCTGGCCAGGATACAGGCTCTTTCCATAATATTGCGTAATTCACGGACATTGCCCGGGTAATCATATTTAAACAATTCTTCTATGACATCTTCCGACAATGGAATATGCGCTGTCCCACCTTCAATTGTTGACAGAAAATGTTCTGCAAGTGCAGGCAGATCATCTTTGCGATCACGCAAAGGAGGTATTTCAACAGGGAAGGCTGTAAGGCGGAAGAATAAATCATTTCTGAATTTTTTATCTTCCACCATTTGACGTAAATTACGATTGGTGGCTGCGATGATACGTACATCTACCTGTTTATATTGGGTGCCACCTACTGTTCTGTATGTCCCTGTTTCAAGAAAACGCAGAAGTTTTGTCTGCATTGGCAGGGCTAATTCCGAAATTTCATCTATGAACAGGGTGCCCGTATTGGCAGATTCAATCAGACCCGTCTTTTTATCTGTCGCACCGGTAAAGGCACCTTTTTCATGTCCAAATAGTTCACTTTCTATAAGCTGCTCACCAAGGGTTGAACAATCAACGATAACAAAGGGCCCTTTATGACAATTTGAAAATTGATGTATATATTCCGCTACTCTTTCTTTACCTGCACCACTTTCACCGGTTAAAAGAACGGTTGAGCGTGTTGGCGCTACTCTTTGCAACAAGCTGGTTAAGCGAATCATTGCGTTTGATCGACCAATCAGGATCTTTTCTGCTTTATCGATATCATCCAGGCAGATCATCGATTCAGCCATGTATTTCACGTTTCCATCCTCATCGAGTATAGGTTGGGCGCGCAATTGTACGTGTTCTTCTCCACCATGCTTATCGTAGTGAACATGGATAACTTCTGTCGGGCGCCCGGTGTCAAAAACACTTTTTAGCGGACAATGTTCACCATGCTCATGGCAGGGGATATCGGAGTTATGTGAAACGCGGTGACAAGTTTTTCCGATGATTACAGCACCGTCATGCTCATATTTTTTGCGATAGCGCCTGTTTGCAGCAACGATTTTATAGTCTTTATTAATGACTACAAAGGGTTCGGGAATCAGGTCGATAATATCCTTGCAGTGCGGGGCGTCGATATTTTTGTTACTCATATTTTATTACCCATTATCAAATGGGTCTCCACCGTTGTGGACGTTCCTGGGAGTTCGTCCGTTGTAATACCATTGTTATATTTCTTATTGTGTAACCGCTTTATTAAATTGTTTTTATCCTGTGAGGATATGCGGCCTGCCACTCTGTCATCAAGTATGACACAGCATGTCATGCTTTTGTCATGTTTGTCACTATTATTTTAATAATTTGTAAATGTATCGAATAAAGCTATCCGAGTAAAAAGCACTTTAAATATACGTTTTCAGGACTTTTAATTATTATTTTTAATGTTGGCACGTTAACTGCTAGTACTTCAGTCAGGTCAACAGCGCATCCAAATACATCTGGGTCAATTCATTTAAATACAATAAAGAGCCTGCTGCAGACTTACAACATACTCGGAGAAGATTATGAAATTTTTTATCACAATATTTGCATTACTAGCACTATTGGGTAGTCCGATAGTTTTTGCTGAAGATTCTAAAGAGGCAGCCACCGCCGCCGATTCAGGGTCAGAAAAGAAAGCGGACGACAAAAAGGCCGGCGATAAAAAAGCTGGCGATAAAAAGGCCGATGAAGAAGAGCCTGATTGCGATTAATTCGTACAATCTAAATAAACTATATCGATTTATCACCAAAACTAACTCCCGGAGGGGAAATGATGAACTTAAAAAAGACTTTAACAGGTAGCGTTATGCTTATTGCCCTGGCAGCTTCAAGTGTTGCCCTGGCAGGAAAGCCCGTAGGTATTACCAAGACAATCATGTCTGTTGACACGATGCATCTGGGTAAAAAAGTAACTATCCAGCGTAACCAGGACAACAAAGCGAAAATCAGCAAGTTTTATGAAAAAACTTCACGCCCTTGTCCTCCTTTCTGTGTTTTCCCAATTTCACTGGATCCAACTGTAAAAACTATTGGTGAAGTCGAACTGCTGCATCACGTGAAAATGGGTGATGCACTGCTGGTCGATTCTCGCACACCTGACTGGATCAATGGCAAAAGCGGCACCATTCCAGGCGCGGTAAACGTTCCATTCAAAGAAATTGGCAAAAGCGCTGATGCAATTACCATGGGTGAGCACCTGGAATACCTTGGTGGTAAGCAGAGAGAAGATGACAGCTGGGACTTCAGCGGCGCACATAAAACTATCTTTTTCTGTAATGGGTACTGGTGTGGCCAGTCTCCAGCGAACATTAAAAGTCTGCTAGCAATGGGTTTCCCAGGTGAAAAAATTCTCTGGTACCGCGGTGGCATGCAGGCCTGGAGCAGTCTTGGTTTCAACACTGTTGAAGGCAGCAACACCAAAGAAAGCTACATGAAACACAATGTGAAGAAGTAACAGATCCTCCAAGCTGTTGTAATACCCTTACCGCCCATCTGGGCGGTTTTTTTATTTAAATAACCTTATAGCCTGGGGAATTGATAGGGTAATTAAGCAGATTTAAGCGTGGTTTTCTCATTTTATTGTACAAATTATCCTGATTGAGAGGAATAATTCGCAAAAAACACTTATATTATTTTACAATTAATAATAGAATTAAGTGATACGCGCCATAATGAAAAATTTATACAATCGTTCAATACCAACAATTAAGGGAAGCACATGAAACATTCAAGAAAAATATTAGTAGCAGCTCTAGGACTCCTGGTCGCTAGCACACTGCCTGCGCAAGCCGGTGAAAAGAAAGTAAATAGCTACGTTAGAAGTGGCGATGGCACACTGGTTAGAGACAGCAACAAGGATTGTGTGAGATCTTCTAGCAAGACAACTAAACTTCTGGAAGAATGTGGAGACGCACCAAAGGTTGTTGTAAAGAAAGAACCAGAAAAAGTAGAAATTGCCATTGTTGAAGAGGGCACTGTACTTGAGCATGTCGTTATCAACAATCTTCAGTTTGCATTCGATAGTGCTGTGTTGACTACTGAAGATAAAGCGATACTTGATAATGCCTATACACGTCTGGCACCATATAAAGAGTTGTTGCAGAAAGAATTGAGCCACATCAATGTTACCGGCTATACCGATACATCTGGCCCAGAAGCTTATAACCAGAAACTGTCTGAGCGACGTGCCAATGCTGTAGCTGATTATATGGTTTCTAAAGGTACAGATCGCGGCCACATGATTGTTAAAGGAATGGGCGAAGCTAACCCGATTGCTGATAACAGCACACGTGCTGGTCGCATCAGAAACCGTCGTGTAGAGCTTGACGTAATTAAAGACTAATTACTATTAGTTTTGATAAAAAACGATCCGTAGAGATACGGGTCGTTTTTTTTGCCTTGAAATTATCAGAGTAGAGTAATCGACACATGGCCAAGCAACTAATATCAGTAATTTTCATTTTTGTATTAATAACTTCAACAGCTGTCGCAGATGAATATGAAGCCGTTCGCTTATGTATGAAAAACTGGGGTACCCATCCTTTCAATGCCAGCAAACCGAAATATAGAGTTATTGGCAAGAAGGTGAAGGTCTTTGGTATTGGTGGAAATATAAATGACACCAGTGTTACCGCTGTACCGGAACTGGTTCTAATAAAGCCAAATGTCAGTGTCATGTCAGTGGCAAGAATGTATCTGATGAATCCTAATGGCTGGTACTGCATACATAACAAAGTGAATGTCATGTCAAAAACGGAGATTAACCTCCACTGTAAGGCCCACCTGGCTACGACCAAAGATGGTGTGGCCGGTGCTGGCTAAGGATGAAAAAGAGCAGGGTGTGACAGTGCTGGGTAAGGCAAGCATTATTCGTAAATGTGAGTAGTCTTTCTATGTAGGTCTATTTTTTACTGTTTGTTAATTTTCGAAAATATTGACCCGTGAATAGAACACTATTTGCCTGAATACAGGAAAATATGTGACTTGAGACGGGTCATGTAAAAAATGTAATAGTCATCTGTATTACAGTAATATCAATGCTTTCAGGGCTTGCATAGAAGTGTGATTTATTCCATAATCCGCGGCCTTACAGGCGCGTAGCTCAGTGGTAGAGCACTACCTTGACATGGTAGTGGTCAGCGGTTCGACCCCGCTCGTGCCTACCAATATATTTTTATTCTAAACATCCGGGAGTTCATCCCATTCACGCGGCCTCTAGTAAGGGCCGCCACTGAGACGAGGTTAAGATCATGCCTGTTATTACCCTTCCTGATGGATCGACACGATCCTTTGAGTCCCCTGTTTCTGTTTTACAGGTCGCTGAAGATATCGGACCTGGGCTAGCCAAGGCGACGTTAGCAGGCCGTGTTGATGGTGAACTGGTCGATGCCAGTTATGTTATGAGTGATGATGCCTCATTGGCCATTGTAACATCTCGTGATGATGATGCGCTGGAGCTGTTTCGTCATGATGCGGCGCATATTATGGCGCAGGCTGTTCAGGAGTTATTTCCCGGTACACAGGTGACGATCGGCCCGGCCATTGAAGATGGTTTTTATTATGATTTTGCCCGGGATGAGGCCTTTACGCCGGCCGATCTGAATAAGATCGAGCAGAAGATGCATGAAATTGTTAAACGGGATTTGCCTATACAGCGTGAAGTGCTGGACAGGCAAGAAGCAATGAAGATCTTTGCTGAAATGGGTGAAGACTACAAGGTCGAGATTATTGATGACATCATCCCTGTAGGGGAAGAGGTCTCCATCTACCGTCAGGGTGACTGGTTCGATGTCTGCCGCGGGCCGCATCTGCCAAGTACAGGTAAGCTGGGTAAGGCTTTTAAGCTGATGAAACTTGCCGGGGCTTACTGGCGTGGCGATTCGGATAATGAGATGTTGCAGCGCATTTACGGTACGGCCTGGACTGATAAGAAGGCGCTGAACGCCTATCTACATCGCCTTGAAGAAGCAGAGAAGCGTGATCATCGTAAGCTGGCCAAACAGATGGATCTGTTCCATCTGCAGGAACAGGCACCGGGTATGGTGTACTGGCATGATAAGGGTTGGCGTATATATCAAATTGTTGAAAATTATATTCGCGCACAGTTACGTCAGCACGATTACCAGGAAGTGCATACTCCTCAAATAATTGACCGTTCATTGTGGGAAAAATCCGGGCACTGGGACAAATTTCACGATGATATGTTTACTACCTCATCGGAAAACCGTGATTATGCGATCAAGCCGATGAACTGCCCGGCTCATATCCAGATCTTTAACCAGGGCCTGAAGAGTTACCGTGATCTGCCATTAAGGCTTGCTGAGTTTGGCTCTTGTCATCGTAACGAACCCTCCGGTACCCTGCACGGCATTATGCGTTTGCGTAACTTTGTTCAGGATGATGCACATATCTTCTGTACAGAGGACCAGATCCAGGATGAAGTTTCAGATTTCATTGATCTTTTATTTGAAGTGTATCGGGACTTCGGTTTCGAAGAAATTATCATCAAACTTTCAACCCGACCGGAACAGCGGGTAGGAAAGGACGAAGACTGGGATAAAGCAGAACTTGCTCTTCAGCAGTCTTTGGACGCCAAGAAACTGGAATGGGATCTGCAACCGGGTGAGGGTGCCTTTTATGGACCGAAGATAGAGTTCTCACTGAAAGATAGCATTGGCCGTATCTGGCAGTGCGGAACCATACAGGTTGATTTTTCCATGCCCGGACGACTCGATGCCAGCTATATAGATCATGAAGGCAATAAGCAGGTGCCAGTCATGTTGCACCGCGCAATACTGGGTTCATTGGAGCGTTTTATCGGTATTTTGCTTGAAGAATCTGCGGGTCTGTTGCCGCTCTGGCTGGCACCGGTACAGGCTGTGGTGATGAATATTACCGACGATCAGGCTGAATTTGCCACAAATATTGAAAAAACCTTGAAAAAACAGGGTTTCAGAGTCAATTCGGACTTGAGAAATGAGAAGATCGGCTTTAAAATTCGCGAGCACACAATACAGCGCATTCCATATCTTCTTGTGGTGGGTAACCGTGAGGTGGAAGGAGGCGCTGTTTCTGTTCGTACACAAAAGGGTGAAGACCTGGGTTCAATGACGGTAGAAGAATTTGCCGAGCTAATGAACAAAGAGGTTTCCACCAAGAGTCAAACTATTTCGGAGGGTTAAACCAATCGCAGGTGAAAAGCAGTATCGCATGAATTCGCAAATTCGGGTGCCCAGGGTGCGCCTGGTCGGTGAAGATGGTGGTCAGATAGGTCTAGTTGCTACAGATGAAGCACTGAATATGGCACAGGATGCCGGCCTGGATCTGGTCGAAATTTCCCCAAATGCTGATCCGCCAGTGTGTCGTTTGATGGACTATGGCAAGTTCAAGTATCAGGACAGCAAGCGTAAGCATGCAGCGAAGAAGAAACAGAAAGTTTTTACAGTTAAAGAAATCAAGTTTCGGCCTGGCACAGATGTTGGCGATTACAACATCAAGCTGGGCAAACTGACCAAATTCCTTGAAAATGGTGATAAGGTAAAATTAACCTTACGTTTTCGTGGCAGAGAAATGGCGCATCAGCATCTGGGTATGGAATTACTCAAACGTGCTGAAGCGGATCTTTCGGAAATTGCCGTAGTTGAGCAGTATCCGAAAATGGAAGGGCGCCAGATGGTTATGGTTATGGCGCCCAAAAAAGCGTAGTAAGGAAAGCCCAGTAAAGCCGTCGACGGTTCACGGTTAGCGGGTATTAATCGCAGCTAGTGCTGCACAAGCGTACGTAATGTACATTGAAAAACCGGAGTAAGAAATGCCTAAAATGAAGACCAATCGGGGTGCTGCAAAGCGCTTCAAGAAGACAGCGAGTGGCGGGTTTAAACGCTCACAAGGCCATCGTCGTCATATCCTCACCAAAAAGTCGACCAAGCGTAAGCGTCATTTGCGTGCCGCAGCGACTATTAACAAAGCCGATGTCGCATCTGTTAAACAGATGCTGCCATTCAGTTAACCGGGAGGATTAGAATATGCCACGCGTAAAACGCGGTGTTACGACACACGCACGTCACAAAAAGGTACTCAATCGCGCCAAGGGTTATCGCGGCGCTCGTAAGAATGTATTTCGTGTTGCCAATCAGGCAGTTGCGAAAGCCGGCCAATATGCCTATCGAGATCGCCGTCAGAAGAAACGTCAGTTCCGCGCACTATGGATCGCACGTATCAATGCAGCTGCCCGCTTGAATGGACTTAGCTATAGCCGCTTTATGAATGGGCTGTCCCGTGCAGAAATCGATCTGGACCGTAAGGTGCTGGCCGATATTGCTGTTCATGACAGTGATGGCTTTTCTGCTTTAGCTGAAAAAGCCAGGACCGCTCTCGCTTCCTGAGTGCTTTTAGCTGCGATTCATTAGATTCGCAATGAAATCCGGAGGGAAAGGTTGTCGCCTTTCCCTCTTTCTATTTATAGATCATGGCTATGTAAATGACTGATTCAGAAAGTAAAATTCGTCAGGAACTTGATGGTCTGGTGGCACAGGCAAAAGGACAGGCCGTTGCTGCGCTAGATCTCTCCGCACTGGATGATGTACGGGTGCGCTACCTGGGTAAGAAGGGCGAACTGACCCTGCAACTCAAGCGTATAGGCAGTCTGTCCGCTGAGTTAAGACCAAACTTTGGTAAATGGGTCAATCTGGCCAAGAACCAGGTACAGGAGGAAATTACTACCTGTAAGAATGTGCTTGAGCAGGCTGATTTGAATAAAAAATTGGCTGAAGAGATCCTTGATGTCACCCTGCCTGGGCGTAGTACGTCAGGTGGTGGTCAACATCCTGTCAGCCGTACCATGCAAAGACTGGAAGATATTTTTGTTTCTATGGGCTTCGCTGTAGAGGAAGGGCCTGAAATAGAAGATGATTTTCATAATTTTGAAGCACTGAACATCCCTGCCAGTCATCCTGCTCGTGCCATGCACGATACTTTTTATCTCAAAGGTGATTCTAAGAAAGGCTCTCCTTTGAATGAAAAGAATGTGTTACGTACTCACACCTCGCCGGTACAGGTGCGTTTTATGGAGAACAACGAACCCCCATTCCGGATAATCGCCCCTGGCCGGGTCTATCGTTGTGATTCAGACGTCACGCATACACCTATGTTCCACCAGATCGAAGGTTTGTTTGTCGATGAAAACGTTAGTTTTGCTGAATTAAAAGGTGTGCTGTCTGAGTTTCTCAAGATTTTCTTTGAAAAAGATCTGGATGTGAAGTTTCGACCTTCATTTTTCCCTTTTACAGAGCCTTCAGCAGAAGTGGATATCAGTTGCGTCATGTGCGGCGGCAGCGGCTGCCGCGTGTGTTCCCATACTGGCTGGCTGGAGGTGCTGGGCTGCGGCATGGTGCATCCGGAAGTATTTCGCCATACGGGAATCGATAGTGAGAAATATTCAGGTTTTGCATTTGGCCTGGGCGTAGAAAGATTGGCTATGTTACGTTATGGAGTCAATGACTTACGTCTCTTTTTTGAGAATGATTTGAGCTTTTTAAAGCAATTCTGATGGTTGATGAAACTGCAAAAAATATTCTTTCGATAACTAAAAATATGAGGTGGCTCTAACATGCTGGTCAGTGAACGCTGGTTGCGCGAATGGGTCTCGCCAAAGCTGGATACCGAAGAGCTTGCAGACAGGCTGACCATGGCTGGACTGGAAGTAGGCAGTATAGATGTCGCCGGTGAATTAACAGATAAGCTGGTGGTCGGACGAATTGAAGAGATTTCCGCCCACCCAGATGCGGACCGTTTACGTGTCTGCAAAGTTGATGTTGGTCGGGCACGAAACCTGACTATCGTCTGCGGGGCGGCGAATGCACGCCAGGGCCTGTATACCATTGCTGCGCTGGTTGGAGCGAAATTACCTGCGGGCCTGATTATTAGCAAAGCCGCTGTGCGGGGTGTTGTATCCTCGGGTATGTTGTGTTCGGCATCAGAACTTGGGCTGGAAGAATCGTCTGCCGGAATTATGGATCTTGCGGGCAAACCTCAGCCCGGGGCGCTGGCAAGTGATGTTTTGCACCTGAATGACAAGGTTATTGATCTTGAATTGACGCCAAATCGTGGTGATTGCCTGAGCATTCGAGGCGTTGCTCGTGAAGTTGCCGCGCTTACCGGCAGCCGCTTGAAAAAGCCAGTCAAAACAACTGAAATGGAAGTCCAGGCTCGTGGCAAGCTAGCTGTTAGGCTTACTGCCAGCGATGGCTGTCCGCACTATGCAGGGCGTATTATCCGCGGCATTGATGCCAGTGCAGAAACCCCTCTATGGATGAAGGAGCGCCTGCGTCGTGCCGGGCTGCGCAGTCTTGGTGCCTGTGTCGATGTGACTAATTACGTAATGATTGAGCTAGGTCAGCCTATGCATGCCTTTGACCTGGATAAACTGGACTCTTTTATTGAAGTTCGTTATGCCAATGGTAAGGAAAAGCTGGAGCTGCTGGATGGCTCGATGGTCAAGCCTGAGAAAACTGATTTGCTGATTGCTGACAAGCAGGGGCCGTTGGCGCTTGCAGGGATTATGGGCGGTGTATCATCGTCTGTTACCGATCAGACGACAGACATTTTCCTGGAAAGTGCCTTTTTTACTCCCGAGATTGTTGCTGTTACTTCGCGAGATCGGGGCATACATTCAGATTCCTCTCATCGTTTCGAGAGGGGGGTAGACTTTCAGTTACAGGTTGAAGCCCTTGAACGCGCTTCAGCCTTGTTGATAGAGATAGCCGGTGGTATGTGTGGACCGGTTGTTGAAAAAACAGTCGCTAAAAAGATGCCGTCAAAAGAGCCAATAGCCTTACGCAATAAAAGGCTAAATGGGCTGTTAGGCACAAATATCAGCAGACGGCAGATGATTTCCAGTTTACAAAGACTGAATATGGAGATCAAAGGTAAAACAGACACAATATGGGTAACTGCTCCCACTTATCGCTTTGACATCTGCATAGAGGCTGATTTGATTGAGGAAGTGGCACGCATTACCGGCTTTGAGAACATAGCTGAAGTGGCTCCTGTTGGACGTTTACAGCCTTGCGCAGGTAATGAAAAGCAATTGCCGCTTCGTCGTATTCAGTCTGTGATGGTTGACCGTGATTATCAGGAAGTGATTACCTATAGTTTTATTGACCATGCCATGCACGAGTTGTTTTCTCCCGATTTGCCGGCAGTAGAACTTGAAAATCCGATTTCTTCCGACATGTCTGTCATGCGCGCCAGTTTATGGCCTGGTTTGATAAAAACCATGCAATATAATTTCAATCGCCAGGTTCGAAATATGAAGCTGTTTGAAACTGGCAGGATATTTGTAAAAAAGGGAAGGAATCTGCTTCAGCATCGTTATTTCTCCGGTTTGCTTACCGGAGATGCCGAATCCAGGAGTTGGATAGACAAGCAGAGAGAAGTCGATTTTTTTGACCTGAAAGGAGATGTTGAGGCCTTAATTGCACTAACCGGTCGTAAAAATGCATTTTCTTTCACGTCATTTGAACATCCAGTTTTACATCCGGGGCAATCAGCAGTTATAAAAGATGGCAAGAAGTCCGTTGGTTTGCTCGGGCGACTGCATCCTGCGATAGAGGCCACACTTGGCCTGGAGCAGGATGTGTACCTGTTTGAAATCAGGCTTGATAGCCTGCTGGAAGCACAAATACCGGCGTTTAACGAGTTTTCTCGATTCCCTTCAGTCCAGCGCGACATCGCGCTAGTAATTACAGCTAACATGCAGTCAACTGACGTGATCAGGTCTATAAAACAGCATGCAGGAGATCTTCTGGTGAAGTTGGAGTTGTTTGATCAATATCAGGGCGAACATATTGATTTTGGTAAAAAAAGTCTTGGATTTACCTTGACCTTACAGCATTCTTCGCGCACTCTTACAGATAGTGAAACGGAAGACCTGATGCAAAATGTAATTAGAGGGGTTCAGGTTGATCTGGATGCTCAGTTGAGATAAAAAGGATAAGAATGACATTAACCAAGGCAGATCTGGCAGACCGGCTTTATGAAGAACTGGGGCTTAACAAGCGTGAGTCCAAGGAATTCGTAGAACTGTTCTTCGAAAAAATGCGTCAGTCTCTGGAATCCGGGGAATCAGTCAAATTATCCGGTTTTGGAAATTTCGACCTGCGTAGGAAGACACCAAGACCTGGAAGAAACCCAAAAACGGGCGAAGAAATTCCCATTTCTGCTCGCCGCGTGGTAACCTTCAGGCCTAGCCTGAAGCTAAAAGAACGGGTTGCGCAGTACACCGCCAGCCTGCAAAATGAGAAACAGGAAGACTGAATAGAGACATGCTTGATCCAGCTGACAATTCTGTATTGCCTGCAATACCAGCCAAACGGTATTTTACGATTGGTGAGGTAAGTGAGCTATGTCAGGTTAAACCGCATGTTCTGAGATACTGGGAGCAGGAGTTTTCTCAGCTTAATCCAGTAAAAAGACGTGGTAATCGTCGTTATTATCAAAGGCAGGAAGTTGAACTCATTCGTACCATACGGTCACTTCTCTATCTCGAAGGCTTCACTATTAGCGGCGCACGGCAGAAACTTGAATCAGATAATGAGCGTGCTGGACCGGTAATGGCAGCAGCTGATAAGCTGAAGGTATCAAGCGAAGTTATTGGCGGACTGATAAGCGAGCTGGAAGAATTAACTGTTATGCTCAGAGACTGATCGATTTATTCCTCTACATAGGCAGTTAGAAACATAATCTAGATTAAGCCATACAGCCTGCATCTATATCTGTTTATTAAGTCCTTTTCAAACAGACCAATCAGAGAAAAAACAAATCGGGGCGTAGCGCAGCCTGGTAGCGCACCGCAATGGGGTTGCGGTGGTCGGAGGTTCAAATCCTCTCGCCCCGACCAAATTCATAAAAAATATTTTCCCTTCGTAAGAAGTGAGGGAAAATATTTTTTATGGGTTTGGGTGGGATATGGAACCGAATAGCCAGGTTCACAAAATCGTCGGGAGCGGTTTTGAGCATTGGAGTGCAGCGACGATGACCCGTAGGGCATAGCGCAGGAAGCGCGAAGTAAATCCTCTCGGCCCCGACCAATTTCTCTTTTGTTTACAGTCAGCGGGTCTGACGGCGCGTTGTAACGGCTTCTGCCAGTGACTCCAGCACATCGACGGTATCATCCCAGGCAATACAGGCATCGGTGATGCTAACACCATATTGCAGCTCTTTTCCCGGCTCTATGTCCTGGCGTCCTGCATTGATGTGACTCTCAATCATTACACCAATGATGTGATCATCTCCATCTGAAATCTGTTTCGCAATATCGCGGGCAACATCAACCTGCTTTTCTGGCTGTTTCAAGCTGTTGGCATGTGAGCAGTCAATCATCACATTTGGAATCAGGCCACAACTCTCAAGTTGTTCTTCTGCCTGTAACACGTGGCTGCGGTCATAATTTGGCACAGTGCCTCCGCGCAGGATGATATGTCCATCATCATTGCCAGTGGTCGAGAAAATAGCTGATTTTCCATCCATGGTCATGGACAGGAAGTGATGTGGCTGTGCTGCGGCGCGTATAGCATCAATGGCATTCTTCAAGCCGCCATCAGTGCTGTTTTTAAATCCAACAGGGCATGACAGGCCTGAAGCAAGTTCACGATGAACCTGACTTTCAGTAGTACGTGCACCGATTGCACCCCAGCTGATTAAATCTGCAACGTATTGGGGGGTGACAAGATCAAGAAATTCTGTAGCAGTGGGAATTCCCATATTGGTCAGGTCGAGCAGCACTTTTCTGGCCAGCCGCAGTCCCTGGTTTATATGAAAGCTACCGTCCAGCATCGGGTCATTGATTAAACCTTTCCAGCCTACCGTGGTGCGGGGTTTTTCAAAGTAGACCCGCATGATAATCAATAATTTATCACCCAAACTCTCTTTGACTACTTTCAATCTCGTTGCATAATCGATCGCCGCTTCGGGGTCATGAATTGAACAAGGCCCAACTATGACAATCAGCCTGTCATCTGCACCATGTAATATTTTGTGAACAGCCTGACGCGTATCACTGGTTAATATCTGCGACTCTTCAGATGCGGGGAATTCAGCATGTAGCGCTGTGGGCAGAACGACGTTCTTTATTTCTTTTATTCTAAGGTCTCGAGTAGGGTGGGATGAGGTCATGTTGTTCGTGCCGATTGCATGTGTGCTGAAATGGGGGTGCATTTTACTTGGTATGGGATTGAAACGGTGGGGGGAGAGTTTTAGCTGGGTTGTAGGAGCGCCGCTCCTCCACAGAAGTAGTATAAGATGTGTTCAAAGCTCACGATTCCACTCGCCTGACTTCCCGCCACTTTTGTGTAGCAGGCCGATGTCTGTCATTACCATTCCTCGATCAACGGCTTTGCACATATCATAAATCGTTAATAAGGCAATCTGTACCGTGGTAAGTGCTTCCATTTCTACGCCTGTT
>JAUVSB010000060.1 GCA_030597275.1 Gammaproteobacteria bacterium | reverse complement strand
GCGCGAAGCTCAAATGATTGATGACTTGACCCAGCGACGCCACATCGTTTTATCTACTGGCGGTGGTTCAGTACTTGATGAAGCATCACGGCAGAACCTGCGCTCTAAGGGGTACGTTGTTTATCTGAAAGCATCGGTAGACATACTTTATGAAAGACTGAAGAAAAGCCGTAATCGTCCGCTAATGGAAACAGACGATAAAAAGAAAGTGATAGAAGACCTGCTGGCTGAACGTGAACCGCTCTATCTTGCTGTGGCGGATGTTACTATTACAACAGATGGTCGTTCTGCTCAGGATGTTGCAAGAGAGATCTTTCAGCAGCATGAAAAACACATTACTCCCTAATTGATGAATAGCTAAAAAATGTCAGTCCTTAATGTAGAACTTGGGGAAAGGTCGTATCCCATCCATATTGCTCAGGGTTTACTGGGCAATGCTGAGCTGATCAGGCCATTTATTTCCGGTCATCAGGTTATGGTGGTCAGTAATGAGACGGTAGCACCTCTCTACCTCGATACACTTTTACAATCGCTCACTGGTCTACAGGTTCACACTCATATATTGCCTGATGGTGAAGAATTCAAGAATCTTGAGGTTCTTGATGGCATATTCGATGCGCTGTTAAGAGTGCCCTGCGATAGACAAACCACAATGATAGCCCTGGGTGGTGGTGTAGTAGGAGACATTACCGGTTTTGCGGCTGCCTGCTATCAGCGTGGTGTGCCTTTTATTCAAATTCCAACCACCCTGCTGGCGCAGGTGGATTCTTCCGTTGGTGGTAAGACAGCTGTGAATCATCCACGTGGGAAAAATATGATTGGTGCCTTTTATCAGCCACGTTGTGTGATTGCGGACATCTCAACATTGAACACCCTTGACGACAGGCAGCTTTCTGCTGGCCTGGCCGAAGTCATCAAATATGGCCTGATCAGGGATCTGGATTTCTTTGTCTGGCTGGAAAAAAATATTGATCGTTTGTGTCAGAGAGATCCGGAAGTCCTTGCAGAAGCTATTCATCGATCATGCGCTAATAAAGCGGAGGTCGTCGCTGAAGATGAACTTGAAGGAGGTGTCAGAGCGCTACTTAATCTAGGACATACCTTTGGCCATGCGATAGAAGTCGGTATGGGCTACGGCAACTGGCTGCACGGTGAGGCTGTAGCAACAGGTATGTTGATGGCGGCTGACCTGTCCTGTCGTTCAGGCTGGATTAGCCGGCAAGCTGTACGGCGGATTGCTACATTGCTTGAGCGGGCAGGTTTGCCTGTTGTGCCGCCAGCTGAACTTGATGTCGAGCGTTATCTGCAGTTGATGATGGTAGATAAAAAGGTAGTGGATGGTCATATAAGACTGGTTCTACTGAAAGATATTGGTGATGCCTTCGTTAGTGATGGGTATGACAGCGATCTGTTGCGGCAAACCTTGGCTGGCCAGCCACCTTTATAACAGGCTGAGGCAATGCAGAAGCTGGCGCCCTATAGTGCACATTCAGAACAAAGCAAGGGCAGGTTATATAAAGAGAGCTCGCCCACATACCGGTCTGAATTTCAACGAGACCGGGACCGTATCATTCATTCAGCAGCCTTCAGGCGGCTTGAATACAAGACCCAGGTCTTCGTCAATCATGAAGGTGATCTGTTCCGCACCCGGCTGACTCATTCAATAGAAGTTGCCCAGATTGCACGTTCTATAGCACGTGAAATGGATTTCAATGAAGATCTCACAGAAGCCATCTCGCTGGCTCACGATCTGGGACATACACCATTTGGTCACAGTGGGCAGGATACCCTGAATGCCTGCATGAAGGATTTTGGTGGTTTTGAGCATAATCTGCAGTCACTTCGTATGGTTGACCAGCTGGAACAGAAATATGCAGAATTCCCGGGTATTAATCTCACTTTTGAAACACGTGAAGGTATCCTCAAACATTGTTCGAAAAAGAATGCCAGAGATCTTGGTGATGTGGGTCAGCGCTTTTTGGAAGGTGGACAACCGAGTCTGGAAGCACAGCTTACCAACATCGCGGATAGCATTGCCTACAATAATCATGATGTAGATGATGGCCTGAGATGCGAACTGATCACGGTTGAGCAATTGCGTGAAACACGTTTATTCGCCAGGCAATGTGAGACCGTTAGCAAACTGTATCCTCAACTCGATGGTAGACGCATGATCAATGAAACTGTCCGTCGCATGATAAATCACCTGGTTGTTGACCTGATTGAAACAAGCAGGCAGGCCCTACTGGACTCAGGTGTCAGAGATATTGATGAGGTCAGGAGTTATGGCAGGCCACTATTGATGCATAGTGATGAAGTGGCGAAAGATTCACTTGAGCTGAAACAATTTCTTCGTCAAAACTTATACCAGCACTACCGTGTGCTGCGTATGAGTAAAAAAGCAGAACGTGTGATCAGTAAAATGTTCCATGCATTTATGGATGATTATCGAATACTGCCTACTCAATATCATGCACTGTCATCGGAAATGGCAGGTGATTCAGAAAGTGCGCTGGCGCGTGTCGTTGCCGATTATATAGCCGGCATGACAGATCGTTTTGCGATGACCGAATACCGGCGGCTATTTGAGCCTGGCGAGCTTACTTGAATACGCTAATAGTATGACGGAATCAACACACTACGATGCTATCGTCATAGGTAGCGGCCCTGGTGGCGAAGGCGCGGCCATGAAACTCGCCAAAAGCGGTTGCCGTGTTGCACTGATTGAAAGGAATAATAGAACAGGTGGAAGCAGTACTCACTGTGGAACTATTCCCAGCAAGGTATTACGCCATGCCATACAGATGCTTGCTGATTACCGAAATAACCCATTGTTCAAAGGGGTTACCGAACACATCATGCCAGACTATGCAGCCCTGTTGCATAATGTAGAAAGGGTTATCGAAAAGCAGGTCTTACAGCTAAATCGGTATTGTGAGCGAAATCATATTGCGGTCTATCATGGGCATGCCAGCTTTATTGATACCCACTACATCAATGTGACTGGAAAAGAGCGTGATAAGGAGGCCCTGAGCGCGGATTATTTCGTTCTTGCCACAGGTTCACGCCCCTACCATCCGCCTGATCTCGATTTTAATCATCCACGAATTCATGACAGTACGAGTATATTGAAACTTGACCGTACCCCTGACTCTCTGACTATTTATGGCGCAGGCGTCATCGGCTGTGAGTATGCATCCATATTCTGTAATCTTGATGTAAAGGTGAACCTGGTCAACACTCGAGACAGATTGCTGTCTTTTCTTGATGACGAAATTACCGATGCCCTGAGCTATCATTTGCGTGAACAGGGGACTGTGATTCGTCATAATGAAGAATATGAGCGAGTAGAGACACTGGATGATAGCGTTATTCTACACACTCGGTCCGGGAAAAAGATCAGAACAGATTTGCTGCTATGGGCAAACGGACGTACAGGAAATAGTGATAGCATGGGCCTTGATGGTCTTGGAATTGAGAGTGACAGCCGCGGTTGTGTTCAGGTCGATGGGTTATACAGGACAACACATTCACATATTTACGCTATAGGTGATGTGATTGGTGCACCAGGCCTTGCCAGTGCCAGTTATGATCAGGGGCGTTATGTTGCTGCATGCATCGCCGATCCTGAAGTTGACTGGCAACTGGACCGTGAGTTTCCAACGGGCATTTATACCAGCCCGGAAATCAGTTCACTGGGCAAAACAGAGCGTGAACTAACCGACGAAGGTGTCCCTTATGAGGTTGGTCAAGCGATGTTCAATTCCATTGCACGGGCACAGATTGCTGGGCACACTGTCGGTATGCTAAAACTGTTATTTCATCGTGAAACACTTGAGATACTCGGTATACATTGTTTTGGTGAGCGCGCCTCAGAGATCATACACATTGGTCAGGCAGTGATGACCCGGCAAGGGAAGGGTAATAGCATCCGTTATTTTGTCGAAACAACATTTAATTACCCAACGATGGCAGAGGCTTATCGAGTGGCTGCACTAAATGGATTAAACCGAAACTTTTGAATCTTTTTTGGCGGGAGACGGAATATGAGTGGTGAGATAATATTTTTAGCAATTGTCGTAGCAATAATACTCTATGGAGTAGCTCTTTATAATAAATTGGTTGGTTTGCGAAATGGGGTGAAGAATGGTTTTGCACAGATTGATGTGCAATTGACGCGTCGTTATGACCTTATCCCCGCCTTGATAGAATCGGTCAAGGGGTATATGAAACACGAACGGGAAACACTGGAAGCGGTCATCAAGGCAAGAAATGTCGCAGTAAATGGTTTGCAGGCCGCCGCCGCTGACCCTGTTAATGCGCAGGCGATTGCGGAATTATCTGGTGCCGACCAGGCCTTGAGCGGGATGCTTGGACGTCTGTTTGCCTTATCTGAATCCTATCCTGACCTTAAGGCTAATGAGAATATGCGAGACTTTCAGGAGCAGCTGACGACCACGGAAAATAAAGTCTCATTTGCCAGGCAGGCCTTCAATGATGCCGTAATGAGCTATAACAATGGCATAGAAATGTTCCCTGGTTCGTTGATAGCCGGATGGTTCAAGTTCATGCCCAGCGCCTTCCTGGAAATAGAAACAGAAACAAAACGTGAGATGCCAGAAGTGAAGTTTTAGAGTAGCTGTTACTAATGAACTTTTTCCAGCAACAGGAGCATGCCAGGTCTAAAACTCGTTGGTTATTGTTCATCTATGCACTTGCTGTCGCCATTATTGTTGTCGCACTGGATGCAATCTTCCTGCTGGTCAAGCATTTAACTGTAAGTGAATACTCACAATCCCTCGGTGCCCCTGTCGATATAAAAGGCTGGATAGAGGCCGATGCTAATTCCCTGTGGCTTTTCTCACTAGGTATCATCATCTTTATCGGACTTGCCAGCCTCTACCGGATGATGACGCTACGGGGAGGAGGTAGTAAGGTTGCTACGGCATTGGGAGGAGCGCTCGTCGATGCTAATCACCCGGATCGACGTGTGCGCAGACTGGTTAATATAGTAGAGGAAATGGCTATTGCATCAGGTCTGCCTGTACCACAGGTGTATGTACTGGAACAGGAGTCCGGGATTAATGCTTTTGCAGCCGGCCATCAACCCGAGGATGCAGCTGTTGCAGTGACCCGGGGAGCACTGGAAATCTTCAACCGTGATGAGCTGCAAGGTGTGCTCGGACATGAGTTTAGCCATATCCTGAACGGGGATATGCGGATGAACATGCGTTTGCTTGGACCTCTCTTTGGCATCACCCTGATTGGCATGATGGGTGGCATTCTTTTGCGTAGTACAGCGCATACGCGGGTGCGTTCCAGCAGGGGGTCGTCAGGAGGAGTGCTGGTGGTCCTGCTGCTCGGTGTAGGACTGACCATCATTGGTTATATAGGTCAGTTGGCAGGTCGACTAATCAAGGCAGCTATCTCGCGTCAACGAGAGTTTCTGGCCGATGCCTCTGCTGTGCAGTTCACGCGCCACAAGGATGGTATAGGTGGAGCACTTAAAAAGATTGCTGCCTGGCAGCATGGTTCAGTACTTACAGACTCAGGAACTGAGGAAGTCAGTCACATGCTTTTTGCCAATGGACTGCAGAAGCAATTCAGTAGCCTGTTCGCTACCCACCCACCGATTCAAGATCGCCTGCATCGAATGGGAATTCGATTCGATAATCAGGAATTAGCCAGACTTGCTGTGAAAATGCAGCAAATCAGCAGCAATGCCTCACAGAAAAGATCAACTGCTGCAGATGAGGATGAACGGGCAGGTTTTGCATCGGAGAGTGTTTCCGGTTTCTCCAATATTGACGGGGACGGTTTCGATGGTGAATCTCTACAATCTGCCCGCTCTGTGCTCAAACATATCCCGGACAGGGTTCGTCTTGAGGTGGAATCAGAAAATACTGTGCGCGAAGTAATTCTCGCCCTGTTGCTGAATAATGAAGACGAAATCAAACAACTGCAAATGAATGTTATCCGTGCTGCAGGAATGGGCATCGATTCACAACGAGTCATGGAGGTAAGGCAGCAACTTGATGGCCTGGCACAAAATCTTAGATTACCAATACTCGATCTCGGTTTTCCAGCTATTCGCCATCTGACATGGCAAACACGACTCGATTTCTATACGCTGGTTGAACGTCTGATTCCACTTGATAATCAGGTCAGCAGTTTTGAATACATGCTTTCCCGGTTGCTTTTGCAGATGCTGGAAGAAAACCGCCGACCGGATTCTTCCAGCGGTAAAAAACAGATAAAACTTGCTCGTCTTCAGTACCATTTGCGGACACTATTTTCTGTAGTGGCAATCTTTGGGCATGACAATGAGCAACAGGCGAAACGCGCCTATAATGCGGGGATGGACAAGCTGTTCGGTAGTCAGCAATGGCCAGAATTTTATATGCCCGCTGACTGGACCGCTCATTTTGATGCGGCACTGGCTGCTATAGATCGAGCCCGCCCGCTGATTAAAGAGGAAATTATTAATAGTCTGATGGCGATAATAGGTTTTGATCGAAACTATCGAATTGAAGAATACGAAATGCTCAGGGTTATTTCTGCACTGCTGCATTGCCCTATGCCGCTAATGAAAGAAGCTAATCTGAAATTCTGATAAGAATCCCTCCATACGGGGCATAGGGTGTCTGAATCTGATACCATAGCGGCTCGAAATTTGACGAAAATAAAATGAAAATGAAAGTAATTAAAGTGATAGTTGCGCCAGCGTCAATGATACTGGGACTGATCATTTTCAGCTTTTCTGCTGCACAGGCAGGTGAGACGGATACAAACAAAAAGCACGTCTTCAGTTCAGGAGACGTAAACCCTGCACTCATTGAAGATGGTCTTGAGCCAGTGATTAATATCCAGCAGTTCGATAACCGTGAAGTCCAGGAATACAGTGTTAACGACCGTGTATATATGGTCAAAATTACCCCGAGTGTTGGTTCACCCTATTACCTGGTTGACCCTGACGGTACAGGGGAAATGGAATACAAAAGAGATACTGTGGGTCTTGAAGTAAACCCGCCGCAATGGACACTTTTTCGCTGGTAGTCCACTTGTTTAACTGTTGAATTCAATAACACCAACCAAGAGTAAATCGTCGTGATGAAACAAAAATATTCCCTGCTTTTCGTATTATTCCTAAGCAGCTTAATGATGAATGTTGGCGCCCATGCATCCAGTCTGGAGAAGGTGATAAAGCATGGTGCTGTTCGCTGTGGAATCAATGAAAACCTGCCAGGTTTTTCAGTGAAAGATGATAAGGGTCAATGGCATGGTCTTGATGTAGATATTTGCCGTGCAGTTGCAGCAGCAGTCCTTTCTGATGCATCAAAAGTTGAGTTCATTCCAGTTTCGGCTGCTGATCGATTTAAAGCGCTGACAACAGGAAAATTCGATATTCTTTCAAGGCATACCACCTGGAATCTGTCACGTGATACAGGCATGGGTATTACCTTCGTTGGTGTAAACTATTATGACGGCCAGGGTTTTATGGTATCGAAGAAGTCTGCCATTAGAAGTGCGCTTGAGTTAAATGGTTCAACGATCTGCGTAGAAAAAGCGACAACCCATATCGAGAATCTTAAGGACTATTTTTTACTTAACCGGATGAAATATCAGGCAAAAGAGTTTGATTCAGCACAAAAGACATTGGCTGCCTATGATGCAGGGCAATGTGAAGTCGTTACTTCTGACCGGTCTTCTTTGTATTCATTTAGAACACAATTAAAAAATCCGGCAGATTCGAAGGTGCTTCCGGAAGTTATCTCTAAAGAGCCATTAGGCCCTGCAATTGCAGTTGGCAATGCCGGCTGGGCAAAGATTGTGCGATGGAGCCTTTTTGTAATGCTGGATGCAGAAGAGGCAGGTATTTCATCCGCCAATGTTGATCATGTTCGTAAGGTCTCGCGCGTACCCGCAGTGCGACGCCTGCTGGGACTTGATAAGAATACCGGTGCCACACTGGGCCTTAAGAAAGACTGGGCCTACAACATTATCAAACAGGTAGGTAATTATGCAGAATCGTTTGATCGTAATGTGGGCAAGGGTTCACCGCTTAAGGTTAAGCGCGGTTTGAACGCACTTTG
>JAUVSB010000099.1 GCA_030597275.1 Gammaproteobacteria bacterium | reverse complement strand
CCCTGAGGTGCCCCAGGAGTGCTCGCCTCCGAGAAAAAATCGGCAGGGGCATAACCTCACTCATGGGCACACCCACGCCCACAGAGACGGCGACCCTGGGCGACTCAGGTCGGAAGTGAATTTTGGGAAATGTTTCGGGACAGGTTCTGTGCCTACAGGCTCACCATATAACCTTTTAAATTCAATCATCTCAGTACAGTAGAAGTACGCTTTCGTCTGCCAGTTCAACTGGTCGATGAAACATCGTACATATTAATTTTCATCCAAACAAACTAGTGGTAAAGAAAATGGCAACTTGATACGTGAGGTCATTTAATCTGGATAATTCAAACCGAGGCTCATCTAATTTTCAGTTTCATTTCAGCTTCTCTATATATACTTCAAAAAACTATCTATTAAAATTCATGAAAAACAAAGTGATTAAATCTAAATTGTTAATAATCCTGTTAACGGCTATCTACTCTTCCTTATCCTTTGCAGATGGGGATAGCTCAAAGATATTTAAGGATTGGTATAATAATAAATCCGGCGTATCCTCGGTTAAATTTCAGCAATATAACGAGATATGCGGAAACTGTCATTTCCCTTACCAACCTGGCCTACTTCCTGCAGTATCATGGCAACAGATCATGTCAAACACGGAAAATCATTTTGGCAAACCCTTAAACTTATCTTCTGTTGAACTAAGAACTATGACGCGTTATTTATTAGATAACTCTGCAGGGCATGTAAATGATGAGATTTCAAATAACATTCTTCAGTCTTTAAAATATGATCCGCTTATTATACGAATCACAGAAACACCTTATTTTGTAAACACCCATAGTCCGTCGGTTAATAAGGATATTGGACAATGTGATAACTGTCATCAAGACGCTATTCAAGGGCTATATTGATCTTACTGGATTATTGCTTAAAATATTACTTAACTCTATAACTGCCTTAATTTTAATAATATATACCATTGTGACAATCAGAAACTCACAAACACTAATGCAACAAGTACAGATTAAAGGGGTACTACTATGAACAACTTAAAAGCTTATTTTGTTTGGGATGCCAATATCCGCTGGTTTCATTGGATCAACCTACTGTGTGTACTTGGGTTGATTGCCGTGGGCGTGGTTATACTCAACGGAAAGGCGCTCGGCGTGGCGACTGAAGGTAAGATTCTACTAAAAACCGTGCACGTCTGGATTGGTTATATTTTTGCTGCGAATCTGCTGTGGCGTCTGGTCTGGGCATTTATCGGTGGACAATATGCACGCTGGCGAGCAATCCTTCCTGGTGGTCAAGATTACGTGAGTGAAGTACGTGATTATATCACCGCCTTCAAAGCTGGACGGCCACGCCAGTACCTTGGGCACAACCCACTCGGTCGTATCGCTGTTACTCTTCTTCTTTGTCTCCTGCTAGTACAAGCCGTCACTGGATTAATCCTCGCAGGTACAGATCTATTTTATCCCCCTATCGGTTCGTGGATTGCTAGCTGGATAGCAAACCCTGGGGTTGACCCGGCAACCCTGGTACCCTATGCGAAAGAGATGTATGACCCGGTCGCCTATGATGCAATGCGCTCATTCCGTAAGCCATTCATTACTATTCATTACTATGGTTTTTACGTACTACTTGGTTTGGCCCTGGCTCATATTCTGGCAGTAGTTATGACCGAGTTACGTGAGGGCGGCAATCTTATATCCGCGATGTTTTCAGGTAAAAAGATTTTAAGTGAGACACCCTCTGATAAGAAAAGAGTTGATTAAAGTGTCACAATCCAGCACATAGGTGGTACATCTCACCCATGTGCTGGCGTTAAATCTAAGCTTTTCACTGCGCCCCTTAAAAAGGGAATACGTCACTGAAATATACAAGTTATGACAACAGGTACCTTAGCGTTAATCATACTTGCCGTAATTTTGGCGCAAGTTGCTATTGTGGTGCTGTTAGGGCTTTATCGGCGTAGACGTCAGTATCGGAATTTAGACAAAGGAACGCATGGTACAGAGAATATATCAAAAACCAATACGCCATCTCGTTCTTCTACTGAGGCAGCTTCATCTGATCTTATCTGGGAGGGCTTTAAAGAGTTTATCGTTCAACGTCGAGAGGTAGAAGACGGCAATAACACTGTCTGCTCATTCTATCTTGTGCCTGCTGATGGCAAACCCTTAGCACCCTTTAGACCCGGCCAGTTTCTAACTTTCAAGTTGCAGGTTGAAGATCGGAGAACCAATAAATTGAAATCCGTGGTGCGTTGCTACTCCCTCTCTGATGCCCCCAGATCGGACTACTACCGGATATCAATCAAACGTATTCCCGCCCCGACAGACCAACCTGACGTACCAGCTGGTGTCTCCTCCAGTTTCTTCCATGATCATGTACGGGAGGGTAGCCGGCTTTTAGTCAAGGCACCGTCCGGTCATTTTCACCTGATGGAAGAGGAGCCTTTACCCATCGTGTTGATCGCTGGAGGTATCGGTATCACACCGATGTTAAGCATCCTTAACACTGCGCTGGAGACTGAAACAAACCGGGAGATATGGCTCTATTATGGCGTGCGTAATGGTGGTGAGCACATCATGAAACAGCATCTGCAGACACTTGCCAAAACGCACGACAATTTTCACCTGCACGTTTGCTACAGCGCAGCCAATGAAGATGATGTGGAGGGCGTCGATTATCAACACAACAGCAGGGTGACTATCGCGTTACTACGCACCACCCTCAAACTGATGCACTACCAGTTCTATGTCTGCGGCTCCAAACCATTGATGGAAAGCATGGTCCCTGGATTGGAGGACTGGGGAGTGGATAGTGATGACATTTACTACGAATCCTTTGGCTCCGCCACACTCATCAAACATGAAAAAGCAGCATCAACCACAACGCAGCCTGTCACCGTCACCTTCAGCCGATCCGGCAAAAGCATCCTCTGGGATCCTGCTGCCATCTCACTATTAGAATTTGCCGAGGCCAACGATATTGAAGTAGAGTCAGGTTGCCGTGCCGGCAGCTGTGGCTCCTGCCAGACGGCAGTGAAAGCTGGCGAGGTCGATTATAATCAGGAACCTGATACTGACGTAATGCAGGGGCACTGCCTGTTGTGTATTTCCACACCAAAAAGCGACCTTACCTTGGACGCTTAGGAATTAGCTATGGAACGATCACTCATACGTAAAGAAGTCATCCCCTTCCTGAAGATGTTCGGTGCATTGATTCTGGCGACCGCCATCACGGATGCATTACTGCACATGTTCGATATGGTCTGGGTCGGTCGCTGGCTTGGTATACCAGGTGTTATCCTGATTCTATTGTCATTCTTTTACTCCATGCGCAAGCGTAAAAAGATCAGTTTTGGCAAACCGAAAACCCTGCTCATCCTGCATGAAAGCCTGACCTGGATAGGGGCACTGATGATTTTGGTACATGCCGGCATTCATATCTACACCATCCTGCCGTGGCTTGCCCTAATCGCGATGATGATCAACGTCATCAGCGGCATGACCGGCAAGTACCTGCTGGATCGCTCGCACCGCTTCCTGGCAGACAAGAAGGAATTCTATGCGCAACAAAGTTTGTCTGAGGAGGCGATCGAAAAGAAACTGTTCTGGGATGCCACTACCTTCGATGTGATGAAAAAATGGCGTGCGGTGCACCTGCCGATCACACTGGCCTTCACCGTGCTCGGCATCGCTCACATTCTAAGTATCTTTCTATTTTGGGAATGGAAATGAAAAACAAGACTGTCATCCTCATTGTTGCTGTTAATCTGGCCGCCCTGGTTCTGCTGGCGATATTCACTCCACAGCTGATGGTCAGCCCGGGAAAGCCCATTGATGCCCATGCCGAACTAGCTACAGATTGTTTTGCCTGCCACACAGCGTTTATCGGCAGCCCACCCGCGAAGTGCATCGCCTGCCACAAAGTAGAAGAGATCGGCAAAAAAACCACTAAAGGTCTGCCGATAGAAGAAGAGAAAAAGAATGTCGCTTTTCACCAGAAACTGATCGAAGATGACTGTGTCTCCTGCCACAGTGACCACAAGGGTGTGAAAGCTTTCCGTCCCATCAGTCATGTCTCACATAACTTACTTGAAAAGACTTTGCAGAAACAGTGCGACAGTTGCCACGACAACCCGGTCGATGACCTGCACCGGAAGGTCAAAGGAAACTGTAGCCAGTGTCATACCCAGGATGCCTGGATACCTGCTACTTTTGAGCATGAACAATACTTCAGATTTGATAAGGATCATGATACCGAATGTGAAACCTGCCACATAAACAACGACTACGCTGACTACACCTGCTACGGCTGTCACGAACACTCCCGATCAGAAATTCGTGAGGAGCATGTTGAAGAGGGCATCCGCGATTATGAAAACTGTACTGAGTGTCATCGCAGCGGTGATGAAGATGAAGCCAAGCGTATCTGGCGCTCAAAAGATTTTGATACGAGAAAGTCAAGATTCCCCGGGGCAGATTGGTACAAAGAAAGGAAATATGAACGTCACGATGATGATGACGATGACGACTAAGAAAGAATGATGAGAGAGTATAAGACACATGTCCACACAATGTGAAACCACTGCTAAAAAATCAGCGAATGCTGACATGGGATTTTTCGAACGTTACCTTACGCTGTGGGTAGCGCTGTGCATTATTGCAGGCATCGGTCTAGGTCACTTGATACCGCAATTTTTCCAAAGCATCGGTCAAATGGAAGTCGCACAAATCAACGTGCCAGTGGCCTTGTTGATCTGGCTAATGATTATTCCAATGTTACTCAAGATTGACCTGAAAGCGCTGAAAAATGTCGGCGAGCACTGGCGTGGTATCGGTGTCACATTATTTGTTAACTGGGGCGTTAAGCCATTTTCAATGGCACTACTTGGCTGGCTGTTTGTAGGCTACCTGTTTCGGGGCTGGCTTCCGGAAAACCAGATTGATAGTTATATTGCTGGCCTGATTCTTTTAGCTGCTGCGCCCTGTACGGCCATGGTATTTGTGTGGAGCAATCTCTCACGAGGTGAACCACATTTCACCCTAACACAAGTCGCATTAAATGATGTCATCATGGTATTTGCTTTTGCACCAATCGTTGCATTACTGCTTGGCATATCTTCCATCACAGTACCCTGGGACACGCTGTTCCTGTCAGTATTGCTGTATATTGTCGCTCCTCTAATAATTGCCAATTTCGTGCGTAGGTTGTTGCTAAGAGGCAACAATGGTCAGCAAAGACTAGGTCGTACACTGAATGCACTCCACCCATGGTCACTGGGTGCGTTACTTGCAACGTTGGTATTATTGTTCGGATTTCAGGGTGAACAAATTCTCCGACAACCTCTGATTATATTGCTATTAGCCGTACCCATTTTAATACAGGTGCTATTTAATTCCGGCCTGGCTTATCTACTCAACCGCGTGGTTAAGTCACCACATTGTGTTGCAGGACCTTCTGCTTTAATCGGCGCTAGTAATTTCTTTGAGCTGGCGGTTGCCACCGCGATAGCCCTGTTTGGTTTTGAATCCGGTGCTGCGCTGGCCACTGTGGTGG
>JAUVSB010000068.1 GCA_030597275.1 Gammaproteobacteria bacterium | reverse complement strand
TATATACTGGATTGTCCCTGGTAAATGCTGATACTGGGGAGTCACAAACTGAAGTTATTCCTTTCCATGTTGTTTTTCGCAAGCTCACTGAGCAGCAGCTGGAAAACTATCTGCATAAAGAACAACCTTACCACTGTGCAGGCAGTGTTAAATCTGAAGGACTGGGTATTGCTCTGCTTGAACGTTTTGATGGAGAAGACCCTAATACACTTATTGGTCTACCGCTAATTCGCCTGGTCAGGATGCTTGAGCACTTTGGTGTAAGCGTAATCTGAGCTATTGAGGGTTCTGTTAATTGCCCCTCATCCCAACCTTCTCCCCCAGGGGAGAAGGAGTAGAAGCAAGTATGCTAAATACTAGAAAACAGCGAAGTAAAAACCATAAATAGCAGAAAATATTACCGCAGGGATCAGTCCTGCCTGTAGCCCTCTTGCGGACACATATGAAGCAGCTTTGTTTATGGCTATCAGCCACAAGGGCAATAAGTATAATAGATACTTTGTTTTCAGCATCCAAAAATTATGCCCCAAAAACCAGTCAATGTAGATCGCCACAGTAAGCACAAACATTCCCAGCAGCAAGGGTGCTTCGCGAGAAATAATGAGAGCTATAAAGCCCCCTGCTCCGGCAATTACCGGCACCAGGCCGGCAATAAGCAGACACCACAACAACCAGACCGGCATGTATTTTCCCTTGTAAATATCATCTCGCTGCCATTGGCCATGGCGGTGGGCGCGGGTGTAAAAACTAAAATCTGTCCATAATTGACCGTAGTGAGAAGTTAGTACCTGACTATTATAAGCAGGGTAATGTTTCAGCTTCGCATCCCTGGGATCGGTAAATACATCAACCACAGCTTTGATACTGAAACTGGTGAAGTCATAATTTTTGAAGTAGTTCTTGCCAGTGTTCCAGGCTTTATTACCTACCACGGGGGTGCCTGCTTCACTTATGTTTTTGAGGTAAGGATAACTGCCAACAAGAAAAACGACCATCGCATAGATCAGCCCTTGTTTAAGTACGCGAGAGTCAAAATGTCGCATGTATCGAACAAGTAATATTGCACCGAAATACACGGCAATAATGATGCCCGTGTATTTTGTCATTGCAGACAGGCCTACCAGAACAGCCGTAAATAACAAGTCAGAATACTGTTGCTTATCCAGGAACTGAATAAAATACCAGGTCGCCGCCACCACAAAAGTAGATGCGAGTATATCGGCCTCAATACTGAATGCTGAGATAAAAACGACAGGTAGACAAAGAAGTAAAGCCCAGAGTGTCAGGTCCAGTTCTGCAATTTTTCGATAGTGCCGATAGATGACAAATGAATAAACTGCAAACAGCAGGGAAAGGATATTCAGAAAAAAGGCGACGACAAATAATTGTGTATCACGACTACCACCAAACCAGTCAACCAGATGAAAAAGTCCTGCACCTAGAATAGGTAATAGTGGTGGATGGTAACAAACCCAGCAGGCATCAGAAGCCGGGATCTGACCATTTTCATACAGTAAAATGATGGCATCGGAATAAAAATCGTAAACATAACCATTAGGATCAGGTGAAAAAAATGCAAGCAGACCATGCAGGATAGCTGCGAGTGCAAACAGGATCAGGTATGGGCCACGCAGAAAATGGAAAGCTGTCATTCTATTTATACAAGGTTAGTATTATGATTATGATTATGATAGTGATTTTATCACACTCGTGATTTAATCCTCGTCACAAGGCTATCAAATGCCGAAAACACACTCCATCTGACACAATTTCTATTACGAGGTTAAAAATGGCCGGCATGTTTTGGCGTACTCTGTCACGTTCGATCGATGCTGCAAAACTACAGCTGAAAAACTCGCCACTGGTTACCCGGCTGCCACTCATTCGCTACAGCTATTTGTTTGAATACCCGAAGACTATCGTAGTACCTGAGCTAAAACTTGGTTTTGTTCCCACACCAAAAGTTGCTAATCGCTCAATGAAAATTGCTATTGCCAGCCACATCGGCATGCAATGGCGAGGCGATATACATCAAGCGCCCTGGCACTTCACACCCTTAGCCCTGTTAAGAGAAAATGACTATTACCGCTTTGGGTTTGTCCGTAACCCGCTTGATCGACTGTTGTCCTGTTACGCGCAAAAGATTGTTTACTATGAAAAAGAGCTGGGCATGCGCCCCCTGCTCTGGCGCTATGGAAAAACCTTTCACAAGGACATGACGTTCCCTGAATTTGTTGTAGCCGTTGCAGATATTCCTGATCGCATCTCAGACATTCATTTCCGCTCACAGCACACTTTCTTATATCATCGAGGAAAGCTGATGGTTGATTTTGTCGGTCATTTCGAACAGCTGAATAAAGATTGGGATTTTCTACGAGAGAAATTCAGCCTGCCCGAATTGCCGCACCAGAATCGCTCACAGCATGTCGACTACCGTGAAGCCTACACTCCGGAACTGGCTAGAATCGCTGCCAGGCGTTATAAGAAGGACATCGAGCTATTTGGATACTCGGATGAGATAGCTAAATTGTTGAAGTGATGGTTATGTTTTAGTCCCGTATGACGATATCCGGTTTTTCGTTTAAGGTTCCATCATCCTCGAGCACCCCCACGACGGTACCTTCAGGGTTAGACATTACACATATAGGTCGTTGAAATATCGGCCGCCTGATGAACTTTATATACCAGCCGAAGCGTTCCAGTGAATGGTATGCCATCAACTGTTCCTCGTTCATGAAACTAATCAAATCATCGGGTACTGGTTTTTCACCAGTACGCTGCTCACCATCCATTCGCTTTATCTCCTCAGTATCCAATAATCAGTATATTTTTTGTATTTTTCTGCCTGCCGATAATTTAGAATTATTATTACTTCGCCAAACCATCACGACATACTGTTACAGCATAATATTGACAGGTGATGAACGTGTCAAATATGTTCTAAAATTGAGCTTCCTTGAAATATCAAAGCCTGTAGGTGGACAAGTTATTTCTTGAGCAGGTCTGCAAGTCCAGCAAGTGGGTTGTGCGTAACCCCCTGCTCTTTATTCTTATTTGAGCTGATCTCGCCATAATCTCCATCTATCAGTCGAGAGTGCTCATTATCATGACAATAGACACATAACAGCTCCCAGTTACTGCCGTCTTCAGGGTTATCATCATGATTGTGATTGCGATGATGCACGGTCAATTCACGCACATTTTCCTGGGTGAACTCACGTGCGCATCGACCACAGATCCACGGGTACATTTTCAAAGATTTTTCCCGGTATCCCTGTTCACGCTTGTCTCTGTTGCGGTGGGCTTCGGCAACTATTTTGTCTAGTTTTTCACTACTGGATTTGTTTTTATCTGAAGTCATTTTAAGAACCACTGAATAACAGAATTAAAATCATCAACGCAATCGAGCGGCTGTTCTGCTTTCAGATCATCTCGATGATGTACACCGTAACAAACGGCAAGTGCATCGGTATTTGCACTATGGGCCATTTGTATATCATAACTTGTGTCGCCAACAACCACAGCCTTGTCGGCGGTTATTCCTGTTTCCTCGAGGATATCCAGAACCATGCGTGGATGCGGTTTGGATATTGCCTCATCAGCACAACGGGAGGCAATGAAATATTCACCCAGCTGTGTATGCTCAAGGACCTTATCCAGTCCTATTCTTGCTTTTCCAGTGGCAATGGCAAGTGAATAGTCGTGTTGCCTGAGTTGCATCAGTCCCTCTTCCACACCTGCGAATAATGGCATGTCTGTTTCATCAAGATACAGAAAATGTTCACGGTATCTATCAACAACCTGCATTCTTATGCTTTCATCAAAATCTGGTAACAGGACATCCAGCGCTTCTTTCAGGCCCAGGCCAATGATATTTCGTACAGCAGCATCCCCTGGATAGCTTATCTCAACATCAGCGGCTGCCTTTCTGAAGCAGTTTACAATCTTGCTTTCCGAATCCATCAGGGTGCCATCCCAGTCAAAAATGATCAATTCGTAGTTTTTTTCCTTATCTGTTTTCATGAAAGTTTTTCCAGCAGTGCTGCAAGTTGTTCAGGCAAAGGGGCTTCGATCACCATTTCTTTATTGTCCACTGGATGTTTGAAGCGAAGTCGGCTGGCATGCAAAAAAAGACGTTTTAGACCTTCAAGTTTCATTCGTCTATTGAAAGCCCGGTCGCCATATCGATCATCACCAGCTATGGGTTGATCAATAGATAAAGCATGGACACGCGCCTGGTGTGTGCGGCCGGTAAGCAGTTTGATGCTCACCAGTGAGGCCCCAGCCTGAGGAAAGTTTCTTTGTGGTACAAAAATACTGCTTGCTGGTTTGCCATTGGCTGAAACAGTAACGAAGCGTTCTCCGGATTGACGGCTATTGACCTCAAGGGGTGCATTAATTTTTTTCTTTTTCCCCACCCATACACCACGCAGCAGTGCCAGGTAGGTTTTTTCCATGCTCTTTCCATGTTCACGTCTGAGCATCTCGTGAAGACTAACCAGTGCGGATCGTTTTTTTGCCAGCATGAGGCAGCCTGAGGTCTCCCTGTCCAGTCGGTGTACCAGTTCGAGAAAACGACATTCCGGCTTTATTTGACGGAAGGCCTCGATAACACCATAGCTAATGCCGCTGCCTCCATGAACTGCCATGCCTGCAGGTTTATTTATAACAATTATCGAATTATCTTCATACAGAATACTGTTTAAAAGTCTTTCTTTGTCCGAACGGCTTGCCTGTGACGGCTCTCTTTCAACCAGAGATACGGGTGGAATGCGAACCATATCACCAGCATTAAGCCTGTAGTGTGGCTTCTTACGGCCTTTGTTTACCCTCACCTGTCCGGTACGCAGCAAGCGATAAATTAAACTTCGTGGAGCCCCTTTTAACTGGGCTAACAGGAAGTTATCTATCCTCTGGCCAGTGAACTCCTGGCTCACCTCCAGCAGGCGAACCCCGGTAGATTGAGCTGGCTGGGCTGTTTTATTTGATGGGTTTCTTACCGACATGCACGAATGATACAGTGTTTATGTGAGATGTGGACATCTCGAATCATCGAATAATCATAAACTTAGTAGACAAAATATTGTGGCTATATCTAGACACTGGTATAGTGTGTCGTTGTGAATACCAATGAATTAGTTATTTCTTTATTTGAATTACTATAATTGGCTCGCATATATTGAATGAATATTGGATGTAAGGATGTAACCTTCATCCTCGGGTAAATGGGATTTCCACCAGAAAGTGCCGGGAAGATGACAGAAAATGACTGTCCACCGTGTGTACTGGAACCGGTTAACACAATATTTTCCAGCTTTGAAAAGCTGTTGACCTCGCGCATAGTTATAAAATCTGCGCCAGATGTAAAGAATAAGATGTTGTTAGTCAGATACGGAAATCACATTTTTTAAGAATGACAGTCTGTTACTAAATTTAATGTTTAATGTGAGTAGCAGGCATAGTGACGCAAACAGACAGGCTATACGTAGCTCATGGTACTAAAGTAGAAAAAACCTGTTCAAACCCTTTTGTAACTACTAAACAAGGTTCTTTTATTAGGGTAATAACAGCTACAGCAACGTGATAGTCCTGACGCAAGCTGCGTCGGAATATACATAAAATGAAAAGAATGTTGTTTAATGCAACTCATGCAGAAGAGTTGCGAGTCGCCATCGTTGATGGCCAGAGGTTGATTGACCTCGATATTGAATCCTCCAGTTTCCAGCAAAAGAAAGGTAATATCTACAAAGGTATAGTGACCCGGGTTGAACCCAGCCTGGAAGCCTGCTTTGTTGATTACGGTGCTGTCCGTCAGGGCTTCCTGCCAATGAAGGAAATTTCCCGCCGTTTCTTTACCGGTGATAAAAAAACCGCACCTATCTCCCAGACACGCATCAAAGATGTTATCAAGGAAGGGCAGGAACTTGTTATTCAGGTTGAAAAGGAAGAGCGTGGTAATAAAGGCGCCGCTTTAACGACCTTCATCAGCCTGGCTGGCCGCTATCTGGTTCTTATGCCTAACAATCCTAAAGGCGGCGGCATATCTCGCCGCATAGAAGGCGAAAAGCGCGCCGAACTTAGAAAAATAATGAATGCGCTGGACGTACCAACCGAGCATGCTTTAATTGCACGTACCGCCGGTATTGGAAAAACCCAGGAAGCCATGCAATGGGATCTCGATTACCTGTCACAATTGTGGGAGGCCATTGATAAGGCATCTTCTGATCGCCCTGCTCCATTTCTTATTTATCAGGAAAGCAATCTGGTCGTGCGTGCTATGCGGGACTACTTGCGATCAGATATCACTGAGATATTAATAGACAATCCTGAAGTCCATGAGCGTGCGAAACGCTTCATGGAACAGGTCATGCCACAAAACCTTACACGTTTGAAGCTATATGAAGATACCGTCCCCCTATTCTCCCGTTTTCAGATTGAACACCAGATAGAATCAGCATTTTCCCGTTCTGTGCAAATGCCTTCTGGAGGCTCGCTGGTCATAGACCACACCGAAGCCCTGGTTAGCATTGATGTGAACTCAGCCCGCGCAACCAAAGGCAGTGATATTGAAGAAACTGCCTTGCAGACTAATCTGGAAGCAGCGGATGAAGTTGCCAGACAGTTGAAGATGCGTGACCTGGGTGGGTTGATAGTGATCGATTTCATCGACATGACATCACATAGAAACCAGAGGAATGTAGAAAACCGCCTGAATGATGCACTGGAATCTGATCGAGCTCGAATCCAGACCGGACGGATTTCTCGCTTTGGCCTGTTGGAAATGTCACGCCAGCGTATTCGTCCATCACTGGGTGAATCAAATTATCAGGTTTGCCCACGTTGTGATGGAACCGGGCAAATTCGAGGAATACAATCTTCATCATTAAGCATTCTTCGTATCATCCAGGAAGAAGCACTAAAAGAAAATACTGAAGTAGTTCATGCTTATTTACCTATAGCATCCGCGACTTTTCTGTTGAATGAAAAGCGCCATGAAATCACTGGTATTGAAAACCGTTTGGGTACCCGAATACAGATCATACCGACAGCTTCCCTTGAAACACCTCACTACACGATTGAGCGCCTACGTAGTGAAGATCTGGATGAAGTGGGTGATAAACCCAGCTATAAACTACACGTAGAAGAAGTAAAGAATGAATTGCCATCACCTGGCTCTCAACCCCAGCCGGCAGCAGAAAAGCCTGTAGTGAGCACAGCATTTCATTCCACAGTAGTACCTCCTGCCAGTCCGCCTGCAGTCGCTCAGGGTTCCAGCACAACTGAGGAACGAGGATGGTTTACCGGACTGGTTAAGAAACTGTTCAGTAGTGATACTGAGAAAACTGAGGAGCCTAAGGAAGAAACAAAACCTGCACCGCAACAACGCAAACCTCAGCAAAGGAGTCGTAGGCCACAAAGTCGCCGTGGTGGCCAGCGCCGGGGTAGTCAGCAGACTCGTCAGCGTAAGCCGCAAAGAAAACCAGCGCAGGCAAAAGGCGGTGAGGCACAGACTGATAGCACGAAACAACAGGCAG
>JAUVSB010000111.1 GCA_030597275.1 Gammaproteobacteria bacterium | reverse complement strand
CTAAGAGATAGTGATAGTTCGGCAGCCAGAGGAGACACACCACTCGTCGGTTCAATATCTACTGTGTAGGCACTACCTGCGTTACGCGTAATAGTCAGCGTTTTACTTGCCGACTCCCCCATTTGGTTCGTTGCTATTACCGTAACCGCCTGCTCCCCTGAAACAAGTGGAACACGTGCTATATACTTTAAGGGTGTTACGCTGCGATCAATAATGGCCATTTGATTATTGATCACCACACCAATGTTTTTGTTGTTTGGGTCAACACCCTCTACCGTCCCGGTTACAGTGATATGAGTGTTTGAAGTATAGGAAAAATCTTGTGGGGTAAGCACTGTCAGGTTCAGTGATGTTACCGAAATACTCACCGTCGCTGAATCACTATTGGCGAAGCCATCGTTGACGATTAACTGCACTACATACTGGCCCGAAAGATCTGCTGTAAATGCAGGTGACAAAACACTGGGATCGGTCAATGAAGCCAGGCTACCGGCAGGTTTTTCTATCAAGCTCCAGCTATAGATCAGTGAATCACCATCCTGATCGAACGATTGTGATCCATCCAGTGTTACGGTTTGGCCTGGTGCCACAACCTGGTCGCTGCCTGCATTGGCAATGGGAATGTTGTTTGCCACAGCATTGATAATTAGCGTGTCAGGAGCACTGTTTTCTTTTCCGTCATTAACTACCAGGTCAACCTGATATTGGCCGGCGAGATCAGGAGTAAAGGCAGGTGTGGGAGAGCTGGTTGCGGAAATCGTTGCCAGACTATTGAAAGGTCGCAGCGACAACTGCCAGCTGTAACTAAGAGTATCACCGTCACTATCTGTAGACCCTGTACCATCCAGTGTAATCAAATGACTAGTGATCGCAGATATATCAGGTCCCGCATTTGCTACAGGAAGATTGTTTTGACTTGCACCGCTAACTTCTAACCAGGCAGTCCAGCTTGATTTACTCTTGCCATTGACCGCACGTATAGAAAACCGATAGACATCAATCCTTGAGATACCACTCAATACCCACGAACTGGTAGTGCCCTGGTTAACCGTGGTGCCGTGAGATTTCCACTTCCAATGCCCATTTTCAAGACGCTGCCATTTAAGTTCATAGCCCGTAGAGGTGGAGGCATCTCCAACCCATGAGATGAGGTACGTACCAGAACTGTAGGTAACGCTAAGACTTGTCGGGATTGATGGTTTGATCGGTCTTGCTGCTTGTGAGCTGCCGATATTGAAAATGAAAAGTAGTGAGATAAGCAGAAGTACAAAAAATATCTTTTGATGTACTTTTTGGCTTTCAATGATACTCATATTAAGTCCCTTTAATACGATGCTGTGTGGCGAATAAAACATTCACCAAAATAATCAATCCATGATTTACGCGGGTGAGTCTATGTTAGATGTTAATTGACTGTCAACTATTGATCATATACTCATGCCTATTTACAAGATTAAAATCTTCTGTGGAATGATCACTTCTCCCCTCACCCCAGCCCTCTCCCAAAGGGAGAGGGGTATGTGGGGCAGCTACTTTGTTACCGCCACGGCTTCTTCCATACATAATAGGCCATGCCTCCATACTCCCCCATCACCTGCTTGACCTGGCGACCATCTTTCCACCATCCATCCGGGTTGAAAGGATCATCGGCAGCGGCGCTGGCGTATATACCATCCTGCCTGTCCAGCACTTTGCGCCAGACATAACGTGCGCGTCGGGTATGGAATTTACTGGTGGTGATGAGAACGCTGTTAATATTATTTTTTTGCAGAAATGGTTTTATGGTCTGCGCCTCGCTGACGGTATCGAAGACATCTTCGGCACTGACTGCCCAGACTTTTTCTCTGGGTACGCCGTGCATTTCGAGGATGCGCAGGCTGTTTTCAGGCCATTTACAGGCAGGTACAAAACCCTGCTTTTCCAGCTTGCGAATGGCATCGGTTTTACGGTTGCCATTGATGAGGATTCTTTCCACGCGCTTATCTTTATAAAGCTGTGCTGCCTGCAGCAGCCTGGGTAAATAGTCGACTCCGGTGGAAAGTACAATGGCCGCATCTGCCCTGGCATTTTCATCATTTACGATCAGTGAGTTGCCAAGGTAGCCCAGCCAGCTGGCCCTGAAGATAAACAACGATAAAAGGATTATGGCGGTAAAAATAAGCAGCTTTTTTTTCATACCCTCTCCGGTACCTTTGTCTGAGATTGAAAACAGGTGCTTTTCGCTCTGTTAGATGCGAAAATTATACGCTAAGTGAACATGACTTCCCGACATATTCCCCTTCTGGACATCAGTTATCAGCAACGCCAAACGTTGCCTGATGTGGTGAGCGACCCCTATACGCTCGCCGTGGTCGACTATGACAATCATTCCGTTGCCACAGAAGGCAGCCGAATCCTTGTTGGCACACCGGCGCTTGCTGGATCTGAGCTGGTGGAAATTTGGCGAACCAGGGACATACCTGAAAGCGGCACTTTTGAATCTATCCACTACCGCAAGACACCTGACCTGCTTTTTGGCCAGATCCGGCTCGCCAGTGATGATGAACATATTGAAAATACTACGCGAACTATCTACCAGCAAATAAGCCAGCTGCAGCAAGAGCTTTCCTATACCCACATGATCCGCATCTGGAATTACATGCCCTGGATCACTCGTGAAGATGATGAGATGGAACGCTATCAATCGTTCTGTGTGGGACGGCATCAGGCCATTGATACTTCCAGGGGGTTTAAAGAACATCTTCCTGCCGCTACCGCCATCGGTACACATGATGACAATATTCTGGTGTATTTTATTGCTGCCCGTGAAGATGGAATTCAGATCGAAAACCCGCGCCAGGTCAGTGCCTTTGACTACCCTGCACAGTACGCACCGAAGAGCCCAGCCTTCTCACGCGCAATGGTCAAGCAATGGGGATCACAGAAACATCTCTATATCTCAGGTACAGCCAGCATCCTTGGCCATGAAACACGGCATAGAGATAAGCTTATTGAACAACTTGATGAGTGTTTGAACAATGTGGATGTTCTTGTTAAAGAGGCCGACAGACAAGCTGACCTCGGTATCAATGATGCCTCAGGCCTGACCGGCATCAAGCTCTACCTGCGACAGCAGGATGACCTTGAAACCGTAACCAGCCATCTCAGGAAACGTATTGGTGATGGGCCGCATGTAATGGTACTTCTTGCAGATATTTGTCGAACTGATTTGCTGCTGGAAGTTGAGGGGTTTTGGGTGGGTGAATAACCGTGTTACGTGTTGCGTAAATCATAAAACATAAATCGTAAAACGTTTTTTATTCAAACTCCTCCTTCTCCCTTTTCTTCTTTTTCTTCTTAATTTTGTTTTCCACTGGCTTAAGAGACAGCAGGTACACCGCAATGGCCTTGCGATCACTGGCGGGCAACTGGCTCAAGCTGTTATCAATAATGCGGGCCATTTTACCGCCGCTGGAATCACCTGAGAGGGTTGTTCCTGTTTCAAAATAATAGACCAGGTCATCTATGCTCCAGCGTCCGATGCCGGTTTTTTTGTCTGCTGTGATGTTGGGTACGGTACCGACGCCGGTCAGTTTCTGCACGCCGGCATAGGCCATTTTCTGATCCAGTACGCCTAGCCCTTTTCGCTGAGTGTGGCACGCTGAGCAATGTCCCATGGCTTCAACAAGGTAGGCGCCCCGGTTCCATTCATCAGACTTGCCCGTTTCCTGTTTTAATTCACCCGTTTTAAAATACTGTGATTTCCAGATTTTTGCCGAAGGGACTAATTTCATGTAAAACGGCAACTCGTGTTGCCGATTGGTTTTTTTTACCGGTTTCAGTGTAGACAGATATGCTTTCAGCGCCAGCACATCATCACGCTGCATCTTTGTATAGGCTGTATACGGGAAGGAGGGAAAGTAATGTTTTCCCTCTGGCGATACCCCCTGCTGCAGGGCACGAATAAAGTCGTCATCTGACCAGTTGCCGATACCGGTCTCTACGTCCGGCGTAATGTTTGGTGAATAGAAGGTACCAAAATCGGTTTTCAGCGCATATCCACCAGCCAGTGGCTCTCCATTATTTTTCTTATCGGTGTGGCACACGGCACAACTTGCCGCATGAAAGACCAGCTTTCCCCTTTCAATAACATCAGCAAGCTGTTCGTTCGCGGCCTGAAGAGGCATAGCTACCGACAGCAGCATGGCTGTCAGCAGGACTTTCATTCCTCTTCTGTGCGGAATTCTTCGTGGCAGGATTTGCAGCTGTCGGAAAGTTTTTTGAATGAATCGGCCAGCGCCGCCTTATCGCCTCCGGAAACAACCTTACTGAAATCAGCTGCAGCCTGCTGGTTAGCCTTTACCGCATCAGCAAATTCTTTTGGCTTGCTCCAGACTTCTTCTTTAGCGCGGGTATCACCAAAATCCGAGTCTTCCGGGAAAAGTGTGGAAATCGTTTTTGCTATGCCATCAATGCTGTCTGCATGCAGTTTCAACTGATCATGGAAATCGACCTTACCACGGACGATGCGGGATGCCGCTGCCATATGTGAGCCATAGGCTTCCATCACGCTGTGTCGATATTTGATGATATCTTCAGGCTCCGCTGCGTAGGACGGGGCAAGTACTGTAAGCAGTGCGATGGATGCTGTTATTTTTTTTATATTCATATTGTTATCCTCTTGATGGTTGTAATACTGGGTGAAGATACTACCAGTGAACAATGAAAGGCGCTCTAAAAATATCATATTATTTTTGTCAGGATTTAATCACCTGGGTTAAAATAGGCCGATGGTTACTCT
>JAUVSB010000028.1 GCA_030597275.1 Gammaproteobacteria bacterium | reverse complement strand
GTTGGCACACGTCCAGCAGAGGTATGAGGAGCATGAACCAGCCCCATTTGCTCCAGATCTACCATCACGTTTCTAATTGTAGCGGCACTCACACTCAGGCCAGAACTTTTTAGCAATTGTTTTGAACCGACAGGCTGACCACCCTCGATATATTGTTCAATCAGGGTTTTTAAAAGAATTTCAGAACGTGTATTTAATGTGTCAGTCATTTATTCAATCAAAAAAAAAGGGACTATCCGACGAAGTCTTACAGAATGATATAAAAGATAATATATCTATCACATGATAACAATATAATTCCACAGGCTGGCAGCAAACTCTTCCGTTCTTTGCGTAAGTCGATTAATCTCTATGTCGAATTAGAAAAACCAGCCATATCGCAAACAACAGGAGCCTGACATCTGATGTCACTAGTCTTTAAAACCGTATCTGTGTTCTCTCGGCACAATGACCCAGCGGCCAAAGCCGTAGCGGATGAACTGCAGACATACCTGGTTAAACTGGGCTGCACCGTCAACAGACAAAAAAATGATGAGGCCGGCAAATTACCTGCTGATCTAGCCATCGTTGTCGGCGGTGACGGTACCCTGTTGCATATAGCGCGTAATATTGCCTCGCAGAATATCCCGCTGGTTGGCATTAATCTGGGCCGCCTGGGTTTCCTGGTCGATATTGCCCGTGAGGATATGGAAAAAATACTAAGCGAAATTCTGCAGGGCAGCTATCAGCAGGAAGTACGGATTCTACTCAGCGCCAGCCTGTCACGCGCGGGTAAAATTATCCATCAGGCAGAGGCCTTTAATGATGTAGTGGTCAGTAAGGGGGAACTGGCACGCCTGATCGAATTTGAAACCCTGGTGGATGGCACACATGTCAACACTGCCCGGGCAGATGGCATCATCGTTGCGACACCAACTGGCTCCACAGCCTATGCCCTTTCAGCCAACGGTCCAATACTGGCTCCGGAACTGGAGGCCATTACGCTGGTACCTATCTGCCCTCACACACTCAGCTTCAGGCCACTGGTTATTGATAGTAAAAGTAGCGTATGCATACGCATGCTGGATAGTGGCCAGGACAACAGCTATCTCAGTTTCGATGGCCAGTCAGCGGTACGCTTGCAGGACGGTGATGTGGTTGATATAAAAATGGCGGAACATCGTGTCAAGTTACTGCGCCCTGTTAAGCACAGCCATTTTGATGTGTTACGCGCCAAGCTCGGCTGGGGTTAAGCCTTAAGGGCACCTCTATTAACATGCTTACATCACTTTATCTGAGAAATTTCGTCATCGTGCGTGAAGCCGAACTTGGTCTGGGTGAAGGCATGACAGCTATTACCGGTGAAACCGGGGCAGGTAAATCAATTCTCATCGATGCACTGACTCTGGTACTCGGTGGACGCACTTCCAGCGATATTATTCGGCATGGTGAAGAACAGGCCGAGATCATTGCTTCATTTGACCTTACAGCTTGTACTGAAGCAATGTCATGGCTTAAAGATCAGGAACTTGAGGCTGAACAGGACTGTGTTATTCGCAGAATCCTGCGCCGCAGCGGTCCAAGCAGGGGTTTTATAAATGGCCGCCCGGTCGCCATGCAGCAACTCAGGCAACTCGGGAACTTCCTGGTTGATATTCATGGCCAGCATGAGCACCAGTCGCTGCTGCGCCCTGACGACCAGCGCAACATGCTGGATTCCATTGCAGGACATCAACAGGACATAGACAGCCTGGCCAGTCGCTACGAAGATGTGCGACATTGCCAGCTGCAGCTCGATCAGTTGCGCAGCATGGATGATAAGGGTGAAGACCTGCTGGAACTATTACGCTATCAGGTAAATGAGCTTGAACAGCTTTCACTGGAAGAGAATGAAATTACAGCTCTCGAGGAAGAACATCGACGCCTGGCAAATGCCAGTGACCTGATCACGGGAATCAATGAAAACCTGCAAGAACTGAGTAATGATGGGAACAGCGATGTAGAACAGCATCTGAATCAAACCATCAGTAAACTGCAACAGCTTGAGCGCTTTGACCCGACACTGGCGGAGATCAATCAGATCTTGCTCAACGCCAGCATTCATATCGATGAAGCCATTGGACGGCTTAAACAGTACATTGAGCAGATGGATACAAACCCGCAGCGGCTGGAGTGGGTTAATCAGCGCATGGGAATCATTCATGACCTGGCACGTAAACATCGGGTAAATACCAGCGAGCTTCCTGCACAACTGGTCAGACTGAAACAGCAATTGCACGATCTGGAATCCGGTGAGTTGCGCATTGCTGAACTGGAACAGGAAATTACATCACTTTTAGCAAAGTATAGAAAACAGGCACGCAAGGTATCTAAACAGCGCACACAAACTGCAGGCAGGCTGTCTGAAGAAGTGACAAACCGCATGCAGGAACTGGGCATGGAGGGCGGATCATTTGTAATCAATGTCAGTGATGCGAATCAAGATAATCTGCGACGTCATGGCCTGGATAAAATTGACTACCTGGTCGCTGCAAACGCTGGCCAGCAACCTCAGCCATTGAACAAGGTCGCCTCAGGCGGCGAGCTGTCACGCATAGCGCTTGCTTTACAGGTCTGTGTGATGGAAGCATCCACTACACCGACACTGATCTTTGATGAAATCGATGTCGGTATTGGAGGCCGCGTTGCAGAAATTGTTGGTCAGCAACTGGCAAAACTGGGTACGTTTCGACAGGTCCTTTGCATCACCCACCTGGCCCAGGTGGCGGCCAATGCCCATCAACAAATACTGATCAGTAAATCCGGTGACCCGGTTGAAGCCTGCATCGACTCACTGGAAGAAAAACAAAGAGTGGAAGAAATTGCCCGCATGATGGGAGGGATAGAAATCACTGAGCAAACACGCGCACATGCGGAAGAAATGCTGAAACAAGCCATTAGCTAAAAGTTAAAAGCGGAAAGCAAAGCCGGCTTTGGCCTTCTTTTACCTTTTACCTTTTACCTGCTTCTTAGAACACTTCCCATTTTTTTTCATGCCGCCACAAACCCCGTAAAGATACAGACTATGGTCATCAATACAGAAATCTGATTCTGCAGCGACCTGCTTCTGCCTGTCTTCAATATGGGAATCAAAAAATTCAAACACCTCGCCGCATTCAACACACACCATGTGATCATGATGCTTGCCTTCATTTAACTCAAAAACTGAACTGCCACCTTCAAAATGATGACGAATAACCAGTCCTGCACCTTCAAACTGGGTCAGCACACGATAAACAGTGGCCAGTCCAATATCTTCATCGGCCTCCAGTAATTGCCGGTAGACATCTTCTGCTGTCAGATGACGCTGATCGCTCAGCTCAAGCAGGCTGAGAATCTTCAGCCGCGGTACAGTTGTTTTAAGTCCAGCTTTTTTAAGGTCTGATTTATCCGGCATTTGCCACTCCTGTAACCTTATAATGTATCAAAATAGTAGTCTGGTCAGATACTATCAGCTATCATCCCATGCTGTCTAAAAGAGTAAGAGTTGAAACCCGTATGTCAAAATTTTTACACAAGGCAATAGTCATTCTGGCATTGCTGCTACTCACTTCCTGTATCAAAACCTATAAGCATGATGTCCAGCAGGGCAACATCCTTGATCAGGAGCGTCTGGCCAGGCTAGAACTGGGCATGAGTAAATCTGATGTTCAAACCTTATTGGGTACATCACTGCTGCAGGACAGCTTTCACCCTGATCGCTGGGATTATTTCTACTCATTGCGTAAGGCAAGAAAAAAAGATACTGAGAAGAAACTGCTCACCCTGTATTTTAAAGACGGCAAGCTGTATCAAATCGTCGGCACCGTCACATCAACGGATGGAACTGAGACTGGAAGCCAGACAAAGACGGTTATCATCGATGAAAGACCTGCACAGGGTGGCATTATTCAGCGCGGTTGGGACAAAATATGGCAGTAAAGGGAGAGAAAAAATATAGATGAAAGTGGTAAGGATTTATGCTGAATACCTTCTTTAAACTTTCATCTCAAATTAAGGTTTGCCTTTTTTCGCACGCAGCCTGCGTATTTCTTTAGGATCACCGATTAATGCCCGGTATATCTCAACCCGATCTCCTGGATGTAAAACATCCTCTTTTTTCGCGGGTTTGCCAAATATTCCTGTTTTATTTACATCCAGATTGATCTCAGGATATTTCTCCAGAATCTTCGACTCTTTAATGGCATCATCTACTGTAGACTGACCGGGTAACTCAACATCTATTACAAGCTGTTCTCCTGGCAGTGCAAAAATGACTTCTACATGCATTGTTGTCACAAATCTCTCACTCCATATACTTCGATTGCACGTTTGTGAAAAGCATCAACCATGCCATTAGCTATGATACTGAATACCGGTCCTATCACTGCACCGGCCAGGCGGTTTGCAAAACCGAATTCCAGGTCGAATAAAATTTTACAGGCCTGTTCATCCAGTTCGATAAACTGCCATACACCTGAGAGATTACTAAACGGTCCTTCTTTCAAAGTCATAGTAATCTGCTTGCCTTCATCATAGATATTCTCTGTGGTAAAAGATTGTTTGACCGCTTTAAAAGCTATATCTACTTGAGCTGTCACCTTATCCCCTTCCCTACGAAGAATACGTGCACCACTACACCAGGGCAGAAACTCATCGTAGTGCGGGACATCTGTCACGACTTTGAACATTTCATCTGCGCTATAAGGAACCAGCGCAGAGCGTTGAATTCTTGGCATCTTTCCCTCCCCGGAATTTCAAGCCGCTGATCATATGATGCCGAAAATATTTAAAATAACGACGAACACCAGGACAGGAGCCACATATTTGATCAGGAACTGCCATAGCTTGTAACTGCGATTCAGGGCCAGTTCTTCTTTACTGTGTTTCGGCTTCATCATCCAGCCAGCGAAGATAGCGATCAACATTCCGCCAACCGGTAACATAATATTCGCCGTCAGAATATCAAGGATATCAAATACCCCATTATGTTTGACTGTGCCAAGAAAATTGAAATCAAAGGCCCAATGGCTAAATGACAGGACGGTGGCAATACCGACCAGCCAGGTCGCCAGGCCGGACCAGACTGCGGCCCTGACCCGTGTCATTCCTCGATTTTCAATCAGCCAGGCTACCGCTGGTTCTATCAGTGATATTGATGAAGTCCATGCAGCGACTACGATGAGAACAAAAAATAATGTACCAAAAAACTGACCACCTGGCATATTGGCAAAAGCTATCGGCAAGGTCTGGAAAATCAGCCCGGGACCAGCGCCGGGTGCGAGTTCAGGAAAGGAGAAAACAATTGGGAAAATAGCTAAACCGGCAAGCAGTGCAACCATTGTATCGGCCAGCGAGATGATGATCGAGGTTTTTGCAATAGAGGTGTTCTCTGGCAAATATGAGCCATACATCATGATCGCTCCCATCCCCAGGCTGAGAGTAAAGAATGCATGTCCCATTGCAGTGAGAATGGCACCGCCAGTTAATTTACTGAAGTCTGGCTTGAACAGGAATTCTACTCCCTCGCTGAAGTGGCCGGTATTCATTGCATAACCGACGAGTATCAGCAGCAGAATTAACAGTAATGGCATCAGAAAGCGCACCGCTTTCTCCAGGCCATGTTTCACCCCTCTCGCAACAACCACCATGGTCAGAACCATAAAGCAGGTGTGCCATGCCAGCAGCTTTTCCGGATCAGAAACCAGTTCGCCAAATATATCCTTTATCCCGGCGCTGTCTGCAGCATGCATAACACCTGTAGCTGTGCGGAACACATAGGCCAGCCCCCAACCGGCAATGACGCTGTAATAAGAAAGTATTAGAAAACCCGCCAGCACACCCATCCATCCTATCCAGGACCAGATCCCATGCCGCCCTTCAGCCTTGGCTAAAGACCGCATTGTATTGATTGGGCTCTGTCGTCCGCGGCGGCCAAGCATTACTTCTGCCATCATTATCGGGATACCGATGATAGCAACACAAAACAGATAGACGAGAACAAAAGCGCCACCGCCATATTCTCCGGTGATATACGGAAATTTCCATATATTACCCAGGCCTACAGCTGAACCTGTTGCAGCAAGGATAAAAGCCCAGCGACTGGACCACTGTCCATGAATTGAAATATTTTTATCTTCTGTCATGCCGGATTACCCTGGTTTTTACAACAAAATGTGATTTTATCCAAAACTGGCTTCGCTGTTAGCCTGATTTGTGATTGAATGCGCTTTTTACAGTAGAACCTTTTTTAACATACTCAAACCATTACACCAACCATGTCCGGAAAATCAAAAAAGAAATCCTCGCCCGGCAGTACCATTGCCCTCAACAAGAAGGCAAAATTTGATTACCACCTGGAAGAGAAGTATGAAGCAGGCATGGTACTGGAAGGCTGGGAAGTCAAAAGCATGCGTGAAGGACGTGCGCAGCTGAAAGAAAGCTACGTCATCATTCGCAATGGTGAGTTATTCCTCTTTGGCGCACATATTTCCCCCCTTGTGTCCGCCTCCACACACAATGTGGCCGATCCCACGCGAATGCGCAAACTGCTATTAAACCGGCGTGAGATCAGCCACCTCATTGGCTCAGTAGAACGCGAGGGCTATACGATAGTTCCCGTAGCCCTGTACTGGAAGCGTGGGCGGGCAAAACTCGAGATCGCGCTGGCAAAAGGAAAAAAACAGCATGACAAGCGCAGTGCCATCAAGGACCGCGAATGGAAACGGGACAAAGAAAGATTAATGAAACACGGTCACTAAGTCCCTGAGACTTGAAATCCTGTACATTGCCTGCAAATAACTTGTTATAATGAATCATCTGGGGGCGACCGGTTTCGACGCGGGTAGCAAAGCCTTCGGTGCATGTCGAGGAGCAGATCCCCTCGTAAATCCAGCTGCAACATTATAGTTGCCAACGACGACAACTACGCACTAGCCGCCTAATACCGGTTAGTCCTTTCACCTTTGCTTGATTGTGGGCGGGGATTCGAAAGGTCATCTTACACAGTATCGCGGTAAAGCATCGTCTGTGGCGGACCCGTTAAAACCTATACAGAATCGCCGTTCGTTTTCCTCGTTTGCCGGGTAGCGTTCGGTTAAATTAAAGTGCGAACTAAACATGTAGATCCGGATGGTAGAGTGCTTGCGGACGGGAGTTCGATTCTCCCCGCCTCCACCAGATATTAAAGACCCGCCTTCCGGCGGGTCTTTTCATTTTCTTTCCCCTCATTCTGGCCACCTTTACCATACCAGAAATACAGGCAATTCCTCTGCCAAATACTACCTTTAGTCACCCTGTTCTTGAATCTGCTATTATTCACATCTACTTTACTAGTATGGCTCCGTACATAGACAAAACGCTACAAGTCAGGCCAATGCTCGAAACACTAACACATACAATATCAAATACTGACTTTACTCTTAATCGCACTAATGTAGTGCGCTGGTTACGACCGTTTGCCGCGTCCACTCCTGCTTTTTATCTTTTATTTGTCGTTTCACTAGCCATACTAGGGTATTTTGCACTATTACTCTTCCCTGCCCTGTCTATCTGGCTTTACCTGAAGCTTGTAAGCTCACTATATACCTCTGATCATCACCAGCATTGGCCCGATGCGCTGATGATAGGCAGTTTCCTGCTACTCACTGTACTGGCCAGTATTTCACTTTCTCGCCTGCGGTTTACCGGGCGCGCTGGTGTCAAGGTCAGTCCTGAAACATCCCCTAAACTTTCCAGGCTGATCAAAGGCCTGCAAATACACTATGGCAACCCCAGGATTGAAAGAATAGTTGTCACTCGGGAAGATGAAGTAAAAATAAGACATGCGCCTGTGAGCTGGTTTCCTGTTAGATTTAAAAATACGCTTAATATTGGGCTATCCACATTATTGTGTACCTCGCCACAGGAATTTCAGGGAATGCTTGGCAGGGAGATCGGCAGGTTATCGAGCCAGAAGAATCCTGTTACTGGCTGGATATTAAGTCTGCATAGCCAATGGGCGAATTATCATCATTCCCTGCAGCGTCATGGTGATCTGGTACTGAAGCCCTTAAGCTTATTTTTTCAATACTATTCACCAATATTCAATGCCGTATCATTCTTCGCTGCTCGTCGTGGAGAGATTCAGGCTGATCGTTATACTCTGGAAATAATGGAAGATGACGACGCCATTAAATCAATGGTTCAGACAATTATTTTCCAGAACTTTTTGCGAGAGAAATACTGGCCACTGGTTATGAATCAGCCCAAAGATGGTAAACACCGTTTATTTCTACCTTACAAAAAGATGAGCCAGACTATGCGAAAAAGTGTCAATGCATCGGATATAGAAAGATGGGTAGAGCTGGAATTGCGGAAATATGGCGATACCAGCACAACACTACCGCCACTTAAGACCAGGTTACACATGCTCGGACATCAGAAGCCTGTTTATCCGCCGGCGTTAACGCAGACTGCAGCTGAATACTACCTAGATGAATCGATACATCAGCTACTAATAAAAAGTTTTGATAAAAGCTGGCTAAGAAATGCAGGTCTCAACCAGGAAGTAGATAGCACTCCATCCTGAAGGCCGCTATCAAGCCAGCAACGTACCTACCACCAGCCAGGCTGATTTTTATTTGTTTGATGGCTAAAAAGCACCAGGTCCATGACAGGCTGACAAATCTGAGCTCGGTCAGGATACGGATTTACAGCTTATCTTCATATATAACGATGTCAGCTAATTCATACAGGCCACGCTCATAATCGGCGAATAAACCTTCCCCCTTACGCTGCTGAATAACATAGCGAATCTTCTCACGCACAGCGTCAGACACATCCTCTGGATTCCCAGGAGTCACTTTCCTGACAGAAAAGATCACATAGTCTCCGTTTGCTAACAAAGCCTTACCTGCCTTTTTATCACTATCAGGCTGGTTCACTGAAGATCGAAAAACTTCATTCAATAGTGCGGGTGCTAAATCGGCATTACCGCCACGTGTAATCCCCTTATGTTCGGTTATCTGTATACCTTGCTGCTCTGCAATATGCACCAAAGTATTACTACCGGAATGAAGATTACTGTAAAGTTCTTCTGCTTTACTTGCGACCAGTTGTTTACTACGCTGATTTACCAGGACCTGCTTTATTTCATCGGATACATCTGCCAGTAGTTTCTGCTGAGGCTGACGATGTTCGAGTGACCGCAGAGCTACCAGTGTATCCTCTCCAATTTCAACAACTTCGCTGTTAAGACCTTCCAGTAATACATCTTCTGTGAAGGACGAATCTATAAATGCGCGGTTTGATAAAACACCTTCGCCACCTGCACGTGAAAACCATTCACTAGATGTGACTTTTAAACCCAGTGCATCCGCTGCCGGCTGCAGGGTAGTAGGCTGCTCATAGACCAGATTCTGCATTTCTTCAGCCATTTGGCCAAAGCGAGATGCCGCCTCGTGGAGGGCATATTCTTCACTGATTTGTTCTTTCACCTGCTCAAAACTTTTTCCAGATTCAGGCTTAATATCATTTAATTTTATGATATGAAAACCGAACCGGCTCTTGACCGGTTCAGATATCTCATCAACTCTCATAGCAAATACTTTTTCATCAAAGGCCTGGTCCATTACTCCTTTTTCAAAGTATCCAAGATCGCCACCATTTGCAGAACTAAGACTGTCTACTGAAAACTTTTTTGCCATTTCAGCAAAGTCTTTACCTTCCCTGGCCTGTCTTGCCAGATCAGATGCCAACTTAGCTATACGCGTCGTCTCTTCGTCATCTGCGTCTGCAGCCACCGCCAGAAGAATATGCTGTGCCTGGCGCTGTTCAGCCTCAACATACTGGTCTTTACTATCCTCGTAATAGGCCAGCAAGGCCTCTTCATCAGGTTTAATCTGATCAGCAACCTCTTTCATCGATAGAGAAATGTACTCAACACGGACATCTTCAGTAGTCATGAAATTCCGCTTATTTGAATCGTAGTACTTTTGTATATCATCACTACTTACATCAACTTGATCAATAAAACTATCAGCTGTAAGTGTCAAAGATTTAAAATCACGTTTTTCCTGCTGTAGACGCAGCAAATCATTCATCTGCTCATCATTATTTATAACTGAGTTAGTAAAGCCCTCTCTGATCTGATCTACTATATTCCCCATTCGAATCCTGTTTTCAAATGAAGGGGCGCTTAATCCTGTACGGCGAACAGTCTGGGCATACAATTCAGGAGAAAATGAACCATTTGACTGAAATGATGGATTAGTCCTCAGATATGTAGCTAGCTGCTCATCACTAATCTGGTAATTTTGATCTCGGACATCTGCGGTAATAAGGCGCTGGGCAATCATCTCGTTTAAAACACGCAGTTTAAAAGCCTGTGTTTCAAAAATTTTACTATCGAGTTTGCCACCAAACTTCTGTCTCAGGGATGCTTTTTGTCCCTGTAAGATCTCCTGGAATTCCTGTGCCAGTATTTCGTTGCCATTAATTTCGGCAACAACAACTTTTTCCTGAGCGCCGAAATATTCATTGATACCCCACAGGGCAAATGGTACAGAAATAATGGTTACGATAACCCAGGCAATCCAGCCCTGAGCTCTTTCACGTATGGTAGTGAGCATATCTGATATGTTTAATCTTTGTGTTTAGTGAAAAATAAAAAGGGCAAACCCATCTGGGTTTACCCTATTTTATAAATGGCGGAGTGGACGGGACTCGAACCCGCGACCACCGGCGTGACAGGCCGGTATTCTAACCAACTGAACTACCACTCCGTAAAGTGTATCGCGTTGCGTTACAATTTCATTTGGTGGGTGCTGAGGGGATCGAACCCCCGACCCTCGCCTTGTAAGGGCGATGCTCTCCCAGCTGAGCTAAGCACCCGAGGGCGCGCTAGTTTACTGCATCTTTTAGTGCTTTGCCAGCCTTGAATTTAGGCATTTTAGACGCTTTAATCTGGATAGCTTCACCAGTACGGGGATTACGGCCTGTACGTGCTGCACGGTCGCTTATAGAGAAGGTTCCGAAGCCGACGAGAGTTACTGAGTCTCCGCCTTTGAGGCTGTTTGTAATACCTTCGAACACTGCATCAACGGCACGGCCAGCTGCAGCTTTGGATATATCGGCTGCTTCAGCAACCATGTCTATCATTTCTGATTTATTCACTATTATTTCCTCTGATTCAAGGTTTGGTGGATTTATAATATTTTCTTTCTAACTAAAGGCAGAAGCATGAGCCTTTGTCTCGCCCATCATTTACTACGGCACAGGATTTTAACCATGCAAGGCACTAGTATTCAAGCAGAATCCTTCTGAAAGGGGCTGTTTTTAT
>JAUVSB010000033.1 GCA_030597275.1 Gammaproteobacteria bacterium | reverse complement strand
CCAATAATTCTATCGAGCTTATATCAATGGCTTCACTTTTTTTAGCACTAACTTCTGCCGTCGTTTCTGTAGACAAGCACATATTCTGACTGACTGCAGAGAATCTGACCAGGCTGGTAAAACTCGACAGCAAGCACCTACGCGGGTTATCTGCCATGCAACAATCATCTATCTTATCTATCGCCAGTTGCAGCAATGTAGACGCTGAAACATCGGTTTGAGCCACGACAGATATATCTTTAAGCGGCTCATCACTACTTACATAACCGCTGATCAAACGGGCAGTACCCAAACCCGGCCATAGCTTTTCAGGTAATCTCTGGTTCAGTGCACTCATTGGACATTTTACACACCCTGTCAGCGGATGCTGTAGTCCTCGCGATCATGGGTCAGGTTGGGATTATAATATGGGTCGCCCTGCTCAAGTATGCCGGCATGTCTGGCCTTGAGACGTTCCTTTTCACCACTGAAGCGCTGCTGTTTTTCCTCTGTGTCCTCATAACCTCTTGATATCGATTCGTGATGATAAAGCTCGGCATAAGGGGTAAACACATTCAGTAAACCCTGCTCCCTCAGACGCAGACAAAAATCTACATCGTTGTAGGCGATCTTGAAGTTTTCTTCATCAAAACCATTTATTGCATCGAATTTACTACGTGAAATCATCAGGCAGGCCCCAGTCACGGCGGAAACATTGTGAATGGATTGCAACAAATTAAAGTAACCCGGACTATTTACTCGGCAGAGTTTGTGAGAATGGCCGGCATAGCCACCGAGCCCGATAACAATGCCAGCATGTTGAATAGTATTGTTAGGATAAAGAAGTTTCGCGCCAACAGCACCTACCTCTTCACGCTGTGCCTGCTCCAGCATTGCTTCTATCCAGTCCCAGCTGATGACCTCAATATCGTTATTAAGGATGATCAGATACTCACCCTTAGCTTGACTGACACCATAATTCACAACACGTGAAAAGTTAAATTCTTCATTAAACTCAAGGCAGCGAAATTGTGATGACTTTTCTTCCAACTGATGGACCAAGTTAAAGGTTTCACTTGAACGACTGTTATTGGAGACCGCAATAATCTCAATATTTTCCCAGGTTGAATGATCGAGAATAGAATTGACACAAGTATTCAGCAGGTCAGGTTTATCACGAAACGGGATAATTATACTGACCAGTGGAGTACCTGTTATTCTGCGTTTAACACGAAAAAAGAAAGGCTCTTTTTCATCAATAATCTCGGCATCAATTCCACGTCTTTCTATCGCAGACTGTAAAGCCAGTCGTGCACTAATTAAGGCACCCGGTTTCGCGTCAGGATTTAAACTGGTTGATGTCTCACTTTTGCGCCAGTGATATAACACCTTTTGAACATGATATATCTGCCTGGCCTGTTCTGTCAGGCGCAGCAATAATTCATGATCCTGTGCACCATCATAACGACTGTCCAGCAGACCAACCTCTTCAACCAGTGATTTTTTTGCTATCACAAAATGGGTAATGTAGTTATGTGAAAGCAACAAATCAGGTGAAAAATCCGGTTTAAAATGAGGGTCGCTATAATTTCCTTCAAGATCAATAAAGTCCTCGTCAGAATAGATTAGATCCGCATCGGTCTCATTGATAGCCTTGACCATTTCATAAAGGGCATCCGGTGTCAGCTCATCATCATTGTCCATAAACGCCAGGTATTCACCATTGGCAAAGCGTATGGCTTCATTCGTTGCGCCAGAGATATTTCGATTGTTATCCAGGAAACGGGTTCTTATCCGGGGATGACGAAGGGTTTTAAGATAAGCAATCGTTTCTTCACGTGAAGAAGCATCATCGACAATGCAAAGTTCCCAGTTTTCATAGAGCTGGCTCTCGACGCTCTCAATAGCAGCCTGCAGCCACTGCGGATCAACATTGAATACCGGCATCACCAGGCTGATCAATGGTTTTTTATTCAATGTAGTTAAATCTGATTTTATTCGATTTGCATCTGCTTCAGTAAATGTATATTCGTACTTCCAGGCAGCACCCATCCTGGCTGAAGTTTTTTTACTTTCTTCAGGTCGAGTTACGTCAAGAGCCTTATCGCGTAATGATGGTAAGCGACCAAGCAGCTTGTTATATATCAGCTGGCGCCCTCCTTCTATCAGTCGCCAGGCTTTAGAGCGTTTGATTTCCTCAATTTCAAATTTGAATTTTTTATAACTAAGCAGCTCAAATTCAAGATCACGAATATGGCTTATGTAATCATTCTCTTCTCTGATAAAACCATCCTGTGCGATGGCATAATCAAGAGAATATGGCGCTGACAACTCTATACACAATTGCAGACTGGTATCTTTTTTCAGTTCAGGCAGCGAGAACGCAATAGCAGGATTTGGGCCCGTGACAACAAAAACCTCACCGAGGGCTGAATGACGGTAGCGCAGGTCCGTTAGCTGACAGGCATCAAGGATTTCATCAGGATCAGCAAAATGAAGTAGATCTTTTCCTGCTGCAGAACTCATTTCTGTCAGCCGAATGCGATCAAGATGGCTGAAACCGTCCCGCCCGCTACCAGCAGCCCGTCTGAATAACAAAGTTAGCGCTGCCTGGTCAGACGGTATATTCTCGAAGCAGAGGCGTTGTCGTTCGGCCAGTGGATCGATAAATACTGACTGTTCAGATTCATCATCCTGAAGCAGAACCAAGGACAATGATTGTTCTTCATGCGTCATAGTTCAGCGCCGGAATCAATCGACATTTCCATGTTCAATGCAGCTATACCAAAATCCCTCTGCTCCGCTTTGACCTGTAAATGAATAAGGTCATAGCGCCGGTCAACCGCCAGGTTATCTTTTTGTTCATCGTCATCCGCCAGGCCCAGGGAAATAAAATAATCACCACCGACAACATTAATAGGAAAACGGTATCGGATCAGGAATTCATTGCCTGCCCTGCCAGCAGGCACTTCGAGCTTCCTATCCCTGGTATTCGCTCCATAAACGACGATGCCATCTGAGGTTTTAAGCGTTAAGCCAAGAATGGGATTTGCCACATCATCTTTGAATACAACCCTTAGTAACAGGTCTATTTGATCGCCACTCTGGCACATAGAGCTTGCGGGCTCATCATTAATCAGTAATACATAGTCCTGAATTTGACCTCGCTGATCTCCCCAACGATATTCAGCAGCATTATAGAAAGGTCGCAAGCGGCAGCCATCTACACTACGATCTGTGATCAATCCATTCTTTTCATGGCTCTGCGTATCACCATCTGCTGATAAAACCTTGACCTGCCCTTCATCATTATTAAAAAGAAGATTCAGATATTCATTGACGACATCTGCCGGATCACCCGTAGCATGCACCCTTCCTTTCTCCAGTAATACAGCACGATCGCAATGCCTGACGATCAAATCACTTGAGTGTGTAACAAAAAGGGTTGTGGTACCGCGTGCTTTCATCTCACGAAGCTTGCGGAAGCATTTATTCTGAAATCGTACATCACCCACTGACAATGCTTCATCAACCACAAGGATATCCGGGTCCATATGAATTGCCACGGCAAAAGCCAACCGTACATACATACCGCTAGAATAGGTTTTAACAGGTTGATCAATGAATTCACCTATACCAGAGAATTCCACAATATCATCAAACCTTCTAGCCATCTCATCACGGCTTATACCCATAATCGAACCATTCAAATAGGCATTCTCGCGGCCACTGAAGTTTGGATTAAAACCGGCGCCGAGTTCCAGCAGCGCAGACAGTCTGCCATTAACTTCTACACTGCCACTAGAGGGGTACAGGGTGCCGCTGATGATCTGCAGTAAAGTAGATTTACCCGAGCCATTTTGTCCGATTATGCCAACCGTTTCCCCCGGGTAGATATCCAGGTCCATCGGTTTCAGTGCCTCTATTTCACGGAAGCGTGTACCGGACTTTCGGAGTCCTGAGCGATGCAGAACAGATTCCAGCACGCGGTCTATAGGGCGATTATAGATACGATAGGACTTACTCAACTGCTGAATACGAATGACCGGTTCAGAGGACATCTGCAAAACCTCTGCGACTTTTCTGGAACCAGACAAAACCGATGATAACAATCACCAGAGAGACCAGGCTGTACAAAAACAACAGTTTAAAATCGGGTGCATGTCCCCACAGGAATATCTCTCTGCTCTGTTCGATAATCAGTGTCAGCGGATTCAGATAAATCAGTTTCTGCATACTTTCCGGCAGTGCAGAAATCGGATAAAAGACAGGACTTAAAAATAATAAAGCCGTCGTTAACACCCCCATCAACTGCTTAATATCAGAGAGGAAGACACCCAGCGCTGAGAATAACCACAAACAGCCAACGAGGAAAAGAATGTAGGGGAAAAAAACCACGGGTAGCCATAATATGGTAATCGGCACACTGCCATTCACCAGCAGGTTGAATACTGTCAGAACAACAAGACTCATTAGAGTGTGGAAAAATGCGGCGTAAATAGTGACCCAGGGCAGAATCTCTATTGGGAAAACAACCTTTTTGACGTAATTGACATTGCTTGTAATCAACAACGGAGCCCGGGTGATACATTCTGCAAACATGCCGTGTACTATCAAGCCACAAAAAAGGGTCAACGCGAAGCTGCCATCACCGAGATTCATATCACCCCAGCGCGCCTTGAAGACATAGCCAAAAATCAGGGTGTAGATTGTCAGCATCAGTAATGGATTCAGCAGGGTCCAGAAAAAGCCCATCACCGACCCACGATATCGACTGGAAACTTCACGTTTAGCCAGTTGCCGAATTAGCAGCTGATGCTTGATCAGGGAGCTTGCTATGCCGGTGGGTTTAATGCTGTCGTTTATACCTTCCATAACAGGCTCTCATTCAGTAGAACGGAAAGGCAAGGGTTCATCGCCCTTCTTCAACAACCATCTTCAGGTATTGGCCATAGGCGTTTTTCGACATCACTTCGGCAAGCCCGAGTAGCTGTTCTTCATTGATGTAACCCTTACGAAAAGCAATTTCTTCCGGACAGGATATTTTTAAACCCTGCCGCTTTTCCAGCGTTTCAATAAAAGTAGCAGCCTGCAGCAAGGAATCATGTGTGCCGGTATCCAGCCAGGCACTACCCCGCCCCATTAATTCCACCGTCAGATTACCGGCTTCAAGATAGCACTTGTTGAGATCAGTAATCTCCAGTTCACCACGCGCTGAAGGTTTTATGTTTTCCGCATATTCGATGACCTTATTATCATAAAAATAAAGTCCAGTTACAGCATAACGAGAACGAGGATGCTCGGGTTTTTCTTCCAGGCTGAGTACATTGCCCTGCTTGTCAAACTCGACTACACCATAACGTTCAGGGTCATGAACCTGATAAGCAAATACTGCTGCCCCTTCTTCTATTGCTGCAGCTCTCATCAGCATTAATGACATATCATGACCATAAAATATATTGTCACCGAGGACCAGTGAAACAGAAGAATCACCAATAAATTCTTTACCTATTAGAAAGGCCTGGGCCAGTCCATCAGGCTGCTCCTGGACAGCATATTCCAGTTTCAACCCCCAGTGTGCGCCATCGCCTAGCAGCTCTTCAAAACGCGGCGTATCCTGAGGTGTCGATATAATCAGAATTTCACGTATACCTGCCAGCATAAGAGTCGACAGAGGATAGTAAATCATCGGTTTATCGTAGACCGGTAATAACTGCTTGGAAATGACCGTGGTCACCGGGTAGAGTCGTGTACCAGACCCACCAGCAAGAATAATACCTTTCATTCACCTGCCCCCAAACGTTCGCCCATATAGGATCCATCCAGCACACGATTTATCCATTCCTGGTTACTGAGATACCAGTCCACTGTTTTTGCCAGCCCGGTTTCGAATGTTTCTTCTGGTGTCCAGCCGAGTTCGCGCTGTATCTTGCTGGCATCTATCGCGTAACGCAGATCATGGCCAGGACGGTCGGTGACATAAGTAATCAGGTCCACATACGGCTTTCCGTCCTTAGCCGGTTCACGCTCATCAAGAATTGAGCATAATGTCCTGACCACATCAATATTAGTGACTTCATTATGCCCACCAATATTGTAGGTTTCACCCTGCACGCCCTGCTTCATTACCAGCAGCAGAGCTCTAGCATGATCATCGACATACAACCAGTCACGTATATTTTCACCCGTACCATATATTGGCAATGCTTCACCGGCACGTGCCTTCTGCAATACCAGCGGTATCAGCTTTTCAGGATACTGATAGGGGCCATAATTGTTCGAACAATTCGTTAGTACTACCGGCAGTCCAAATGTTCTATGCCATGCACGCACCAGATGATCGGAAGAGGCCTTGCTGGCTGAATACGGTGAACTGGGATCGTAAGGCGTCGTTTCGAGGAATAAACCTTCATCGCCCAGGCTGCCATAGACTTCATCAGTCGAGACATGGTGAAAACGAAAAGCCTCTTTCTTTTCGCCCTGCAGGCTGTTCCAGTAATCTCGCGCAACTTCCAGCAATGTATAGGTGCCAACAATATTTGTCTGTATAAAATCACCCGGTCCATCAATGGAACGATCAACATGAGATTCTGCCGCAAGGTGCATAATGGCGTCAGGCTGGTGAGTAGCAAAAACTTCGGCCATTGCCTGACCATCACAGATGTCGGCCTGTACAAAATGATAGCGCGGGTTATCAGCCACCGGTTGCAGAGAATCAAGGTTACCGGCATAGGTCAGCTTGTCGATATTAACTACTGTGTCGTCGCTAGCTTCAACAATCATTCTAACAACCGCTGAACCGATAAATCCTGCTCCACCGGTAACAATGTACGTTTTAGCCATCTAGTCTTTTCCTTTACCCATTTCCACTTTTCACTTAGCTCTGTTCCAGCTTATGCAGCAATCGCCCTACATAACGGCCGACACCTTCTTCAACTGTGAGGAATTTTTGCGTATAGCCTGCAGTCCTCAGTGCTGAAATATCAGCCTCGGTAAAGCTTTGATATTTACCTTTAAGTTTTTCTGGAAAATCGATATAGCGGATAATTTTTTTCTGCTGCAAGGTCAACAGATCAAGAGCTTCTTCACCTTGCTCCATGCGACATCGATTGATAGTTGCAACTGCCACATCGTTAAAGGACTGACAGCGACCCGTGCCAACATTGAATATCCCGCTGACATCCGGGTTTGCTAACAAAAACAGGTTAAGATCAACTACGTCTTCAACCGAGACAAAATCACGTAACTGGGCACCATCCTCATAACCATCTATACCTTCAAACAGATTGACGTAACCTTTTTCCTGATACTGATGGGTAAAATGAAAAGCAACTGAAGACATACGCCCCTTGTGTTGCTCACGGTCACCATAAACATTGAAGTAGCGCAATCCAACAATAGGTGCTGTACGCTCGTCATACAAACGGCGCACATACTTATCAAACTGGAATTTTGAGTAGGCATAGACGTTCAACGGTGACTCGAACTCCGGTGATTCTCGAAATACCGGGCCGGCACCGTAGACGGAAGCGGAAGAGGCATAGATAAATGAGGCCTTATTCTGCTGGCAGAAATGCAGCAGAGTTTTCGAATAATCATAATTATTCGACATCATGTAGAGGCCATCATATTCCATGGTGTCAGAACAGGCACCGAGGTGAAAAATAGCTTCAACTTGCCCCTCGAACTCTCCACCATTGATCATGTCAATAAATGCACGTTTATCAATATAATCTGCTATGTTCAAATCCACCAGGTTGAGAAACTTTTCTCCCTTCTCCAGGTTGTCGACGACAATAACATCATCTCGACCACTGTCATTCAGGCCTTTGACAATATTGGCTCCGATAAAACCCGCACCGCCGGTCACAATAATCATGCGATACCCTCTTTCCCAATCTCAATCATTATTTCATCAGCTGATGCGGTGGCAACGCCGAGTTTGCCGACAACGATGGCGGCTGCCGCGTTAGCAATATGTACAGACTCCTGGTAACCCGCACCAGCAGCCAGCATAGCAGCCATTGCTCCGATAACAGTATCGCCTGCGCCACTGACATCAAATACTTCTCTTGCACGTGCCTTCTGATGGAACACCATCCCATCTTTATCAAACAGGGCCATACCCTTGTCACTAAGAGTAACCAATAAAGCATCTACTTCTATTGTTTTCAGCAGCTCAGCGGCCTTGACCGCCATACTCTCGAGCGTCGGACAGGGACCCACAACATCTTCAAACTCATGCCGGTTAGGGGTAATCAGACTGGCACCCCGGTAGCGAGAAAAATCGCGGCCTTTCGGATCAATCAAGACGTTTAGCCCTTTTGCCTTTGCGGCATCAATCATTAGATCAACATCACGCAAGACGCCTTTGCCATAATCTGACAATAAAACAATATCAGCGCTATCCAGGTGCTTTTTGAACCTGTGCATTGCCTCAACGATGAAAACATCATCCGGCTTTTGTTCAAAATCTGCTCTCAGCAACTGCTGATTGCGAGATAGCAAACGAAGTTTTACCGTGGTCACATGTTTATCATCACGAATAAAATCTGTAGTTACTCCCCGCTCTGCCAGTAATTTTTCAAGACTCTGTGCTGCATCGTCATTGCCAACTACAGAAATCAAATCGCAGTCAGCGCCCATGGCTGAAATATTACAGGCAACATTTGCCGCACCACCTGCTCGCTCTTCGTTGTCAGTAATTACAAGCACTGGTACAGGTGCTTCGGGTGAAATACGGTTTACATCACCAAACCAGTAACGGTCCAGCATTGCATCGCCAACCACTAAGACCCTGGCATTGGAAACATTATTAAGAAATTTTTCCATAATATCGGTCGGTTTAACGCCCAATCCCAAAGTATTCGAAACCCGCTTTCCTGATAGTTTCCGGCTGGTAGATGTTGCGGCCATCGAAGACGACTGGTGTTTTCATTTTACCCAACATATCTTCCAGATCGGGACTGCGGAAGACTTTCCATTCCGTTACGATAATCAGACCATCTGCTTCATCCAGTGCATCGTAGGGGTCAGCGACCAGAGACAAATCGTCTCTTTGTCCATATATCCTTTCTACTTCTTCCTCAGCTACCGGGTCATAGGCCGCAATCGTTGCTCCACGTTGCCATAATGCCTCGATGATTGTGCGACTAGGTGCTTCACGCATATCATCAGTTTCCGGTTTGAATGCAAGACCCCAGACAGCAAACTTTTTGCCCTGGAGATTGTCACCAAATCGTTTAACAATTTTATCCACAATGACTGACTTCTGACGTTTATTTACGGCCTCAACGGCATCCAGAATCTGCGCATCGTAACCAACTGATTTTGCAGTGCGATGTAAAGCCTGTACGTCCTTTGGAAAACAGGAACCACCATAACCGCAACCAGGATAAATAAAATAATAACCAATACGGGGATCAGCGCCAATACCATGGCGCACGTGTTCTATATCCGCACCCAGCAGTTCCGCAAGATTGGCCATCTCATTCATGAATGAAATCTTGGTCGCCAGCATAGCGTTTGCTGCATACTTGGTCATCTCAGCAGAACGTATATCCATTACGATGATACGTTCATGATTGCGATTGAATGGGGCATAAAGTTCGCGCATCATTTCAATCGCCCGATCATCATCGGCACCAACAACAATGCGGTCTGGCTTGAGGAAGTCCTCAACGGCAGCCCCCTCCTTAAGGAATTCAGGATTAGAAACCACACTGAAATCAGTCGATGCACCCTTTTCTTCAAGTGATGCTGTCACAGCATCACGGACCTTGTCTGCTGTTCCAACCGGTACCGTCGACTTGGTAACAACGACACGGTAGTCGTTCATGTGTTTACCAATATCACTGGCTACAGCGAGCCCATGTTTCAAATCAGCTGAGCCATCTTCATCGGGTGGAGTCCCAACAGCAATAAAGAGAACTGGTCCAAAATCAACACCTTTACTGATATCAGAAGAAAATGATAATCGCCCTGCATCAACATTCTTCTTCACCAACTCCTCAAGACCTGGTTCATAAATCGGTATTTCGCCATTATCCAGCATATCGATCTTGCTCTGATCAATATCGATGCAAAGTACATGATTGCCAACTTCAGCCAGGCAAGTACCAGAAACTAGACCCACATAACCTGTCCCTATGACGGTAATATTCATTCGTTTATCCTAAAGCAGTAAAACTCACTAGAAATCGCAGCATTCTTCATTTCCGCGGCTTCTAAACCTAACCCTTAATTATCCAGCGTTTTCGGTCTCCTGTCGAGATTTTTTCCTTTGTTGTGCTGGCGCACGGCTGGGTTTTCTTTT
>JAUVSB010000129.1 GCA_030597275.1 Gammaproteobacteria bacterium | reverse complement strand
TATGTCGGCAGGGAAGTCGATTCGATAATCCGCGACCTGGTTGATATGGCAGTTAAAATGCTGCGAGAGCAGGAAGTTGAGAAGCTTAAACCACGGGCCGAGGATGCAGCAGAAGAGAAAATACTCGATATTCTGATCCCGCCTGCACGTGATGTGGGTTTTGAAGAATCAAAAAAAGCGGATGATAGTGCTGCCCGTCAGGTGTTTCGTAAAAAATTACGCGAAGGCAAGCTTGACGATAAGGAAATAGAAATTGAGCTCAGTTCCCCAGCTCAGGGTGTAGAAATACTAGGTCCTCAGGGTATGGAGGATCTGACCAACCAGATTCAGGGCATGTTCCAGAATATGGGGAATCAAAAGACCAAAAGCCGTAAGGTGAAAATCAAGGAAGCAATGAAGCTGCTAACTGAAGAAGAAGCAGCAAGCATGACTAACGAAGACGATATCAAGCTAAATGCTGTCGAACTGGTCGAACAGAATGGCATCGTATTTCTGGATGAAATAGACAAGGTAGTCGGACGCAGTGAAAATAGCGGATCCGATGTATCTCGTGAAGGCGTACAACGAGATCTATTGCCTCTGGTTGAAGGCTCAACCGTATCAACAAAATACGGCATGGTGAAAACCGACCATATACTTTTTATAGCCTCAGGTGCTTTTCATTTGGTCAAGCCTTCTGACCTTATACCTGAGTTACAGGGAAGGTTGCCTATCCGTGTTGAGCTTGATGCCTTAAGCGCTGAGGATTTTTCCAGGATTTTGACAGAGCCAGATGCTTCCTTAACCGAGCAGTATGCTGCTTTGATGCAAACAGAGGGATTTGGTTTATCTTTTTCAGAAGACGGTGTTAAGCGTATTGCTGAAGTCGCATTTGAAGTAAATGAACGAACAGAAAATATCGGTGCTCGTCGCCTGCACACGCTTATGGAAGCTTTACTTGATGTCATCTCGTTCGACGCTGCGGACAAGGCTGGCGACTCGATAATTATCGACGCGGCTTATGTTGATGAGCATGTAGGTGAGCTGGTTGAAAATGAGGATTTAGCACGTTACATCCTGTAATTTCTTGTTTAATTTACCCACATTGAGTGGGTAGCTATCTTTTTTATTTATATCGGCTAAAAGTTTTTCAGCAGGCTCGTCCAAAGAAAAGCAAGTGTTTTTGTGATAGCATTATCTGTTAAGTTGCGCTAAACATGGCAAGGTAAGAAGTCATGTTGCAGGAGCACAAAACTCAATGCTATTTACGGATAGAACATGACAGCTAAAGAAATCTTCTCCAACCTCCGCTATATGCTAATCCCCACGTTTGATCAGATTGGCGAGCTGCGAAACCTTGAAACGCTGAAGATTGATCTACTCGCCGGCATTACTGTTGCCCTGGTTCTTGTTCCACAGTCTATGGCCTATGCGCAGTTAGCGGGCCTACCTGCGTACTATGGACTTTATGCATCCTTCCTGCCACCTATGGTGGCGGCAATATTTGGATCATCCCGTCAATTGGCAACCGGACCTGTTGCCGTAGTTTCATTGATGACAGCGGCTTCGCTTGAGCCGTTTGCTGCTCTGGGAAGTGAAGGTTTTCTAATCTATGCCACTCTGTTAGCGCTTATGGTTGGTGTGTTTCAGTTATCTCTTGGTTTATTCAGACTGGGCGTCCTGGTCGATTTTTTATCTCACCCTGTCGTCATCGGCTTTACCGCAGCCGGTGCGATCATCATAGGTACCTCACAGCTGGGTAAACTCTTTGGTGTCACGGTTGAAAAAGCGGAGCATCATTACGAAACTGTCTATCATATGCTTCAGGCTGCGATGGCCGATACACATTGGCCAACGCTGTTTTTTACGATTTTATCTCTAGTAATAATGATAGGTATCAAAAAATGGCGGCCGACCTTACCTGTAGTATTAATCGCTGTAGTAGTATCAACTATATTGTCCAAGCTCATCGGCTTTGCTGATATGGGTGGTGCAATGGTCGGCGATATCCCTAAAGGTTTGCCGGGGGTATCAATTCCTGAGTTCAATTTTGAAATTATCTCTCAGCTGGCAACGTCAGCGATTGTGATTTCCCTGGTAGGTTTCATGGAGGCGATTTCTATTGCCAAAGCAATGGCTGCCCGCACCCGTGACCGTCTCGATGCAAACCAGGAACTGGTGGGTCAGGGTCTCGCTAATATCACTTCCGGGTTGTTCAGTGGTTATCCGGTTTCCGGTTCTTTTTCACGCTCAGCAGTCAATATTAACGCTGGTGCTCGCACTGGCTTTAGCTCAATAGTTACCGGTGTAGTGGTCGGTATAACTCTGCTGTTTTTAACACCCCTGCTCTACCATTTGCCGCAGGCAACACTGGCCTCAGTTATCATTATGGCAGTACTGGGGCTCATCAAGTTTGAACCTATCAAGCATGCATGGAAAGCAGAGAAGCATGACGGTATCGTTGCCGTAGTAACATTTTCACTAACGCTAATTATGGCACCACATCTTGATAGGGGAATCCTGGTCGGCGTCCTGCTGTCGATGGCATTTTTCATTTACCGCACTATGCGCCCACGTTTTGCTACCGTAGCGCGTTATCATGATGGAACGTTTCGTGATTTGAAAATTCACCCTGAGCTTGATTCATGTAAAAATATAGTCGTGATTCGATTCGATATGTCGTTGTATTATGCCAATGCAGGATATTTCGAAACTGAGGTGTTGCGGATCTATGCTGAGCATCCTGATGCCAAATTTATTATTCTCGATGCGGAAGGCATAAACATGCTGGATTCGACCGGCCAGATGGTGCTTTCACAACTGCGTGAAAGACTGGAAAAGGGCGGGGTATCATTCCTGGTTGCCAAGATGAAACGCCAGTTCATGCAGACCATATACAGAACCCATGCTGCAGGGCCGAGGGCAGAAGAACACTTTTTCTCACGCCTTACCTTTGCACTCGCATTTGCATGGACGGATCTGGAATGTGATAAATGTGACAATACAAAAAGCTGCCCTTACCGTGTTTCTGTTGCAAAAAGATTGCATGATGAAAGAGAAGACATTGAAGTTGATGAAGAGACATTAGCTAGCAAGAGCTGATTGTTTTTCACCAATGCATGAATCATAGAAGTCGAATACAATCGGTAGATAGAACAATTGTCAGGAAAGCAATATGACCACAGCTAACATAACAGCGCAGCAAAGAGCCGGCATACTTGCCGAAGCCTTGCCTTATATCAAGCGCTTTAAAAAGAAAACTATCGTGGTGAAATACGGCGGCAATGCGATGGTAGATGAAAGCCTGAAAGATGGCTTTGCGCGTGACATAGTGTTGATGAAGCTGGTTGGTATTAACCCGGTAATTGTTCACGGCGGCGGTCCGCAGATCAATGAGCTGCTGGATAAGATAGGCAAGGAAAGCCAGTTTGTTAAAGGTATGCGGGTTACCGACCGGGAGACCATGGATGTTGTTGAGATGGTTCTGGGCGGACTGGTTAATAAAGATATCGTTAATCTTGTAAACCGTCATGGTGGCAAGGCGGTTGGGTTGTCAGGAAAAGATGGTGGTCTGATTCACGCACGTAAAATGATTCTTGAAAATAATGATGACCCGGCACTGGATGCACCGGAGATCATCGACATTGGTCATGTTGGCGAAGTAGAAAGTATTGATCCGGAAATTGTTAAGTTGCTGGAGTCAGGGGAGTTTATACCGATTATTGCCCCTATTGGCGTGGATAAAGAAGGACAGACTTATAATATTAATGCAGATATTGTAGCGGGCACACTGGCCCAGACCTTAATGGCTGAAAAGCTGGTATTGATGACTAATACCGCTGGTGTGCTGGATGCCGATGGTGATGTCATGACAGGACTCAGCGCATCTGAAGTGGATCAACTTGTGGCATCCGGAGCTATTCATGGCGGTATGTTGCCTAAAGTCACCTGTGCGCTGGATGCCGTTAAATCCGGTGTAAAATCCGCTCACAT
>JAUVSB010000011.1 GCA_030597275.1 Gammaproteobacteria bacterium | reverse complement strand
GTTATGAGAATCTTACACAGTATTCGTTAAGATTACAGTCCAGTTTACATGAGCTTGGCACTTTTGCTGAACAGGATCGACTTGGTGCATTTGGACAGGAATGGGTAGCGAAACTACAAACCTATTATGAGAAATGGTTGTTTGCGTTAAATTCACTTTCTATAAAATTATTGGAAGATGACTGGCGTAAGGATATAACCATTCTCAAATATAGCATCTATCCTGTTCTTGAGAGATTTCAACAGCGTATAGATTCGTTACAGGTAGAGCTTGATATTCAGTCAGCAACAGATATTACTGACCTGGCATTCACTGCGAGTAGACTAACTGTAACAATTGTAGCAATTGCTATAGCTGTTGTTTTTCTTATGTGGCTTAGTTATTTCTCATTCATTCGCCTGGTATTAATGCCAATAAAACAAACAGCCCGCGCATTAAGACAGGAAGCTTCAGGTGATTTTGTCAGCCTGGAATCCATCACTTCTTTACGAGAAACACGTGAGCTAGCTGATGCCTTCCATAGTATGCGCTCGCAGGTTCAGGAGCGAGAGCAAAGACTGGATTATATTGCCCACCATGATGATTTAACGCATTTACCAAACCGCTCTCTTTTTTACCAGCACCTTGGAAAAGTAATAGACGAAAGTAAAGAAAATAATCAGATTGCCGCACTTTTTTTTCTTGACCTGGATCGATTTAAGAAAATAAATGATACGCTGGGACATGGTGTGGGTGATGAGTTGTTGCGCAAGGTTGCTTATCGTCTTGAAAGTACCCTGCCTGATTGTATGCTTGCACGTTTTGGTGGTGATGAGTTTGCAATAATTGCAGAGGGTGTCAGTGATAAAAGTCATGTTGTTTTTCTTGGTGAAAAAATACTGGAAGTCTTTAATTCACCCTTCAAGATCAAAAATAATACCTTGCGGGTTTCAACATCTATTGGTATTGCCATGAGCCCGATTGATGCTGACAATGTTAATGATTTGCTAAAAGCGGCTGACACTGCCATGTATAAAGCAAAGTCTCAGGGTAGAAGTCGTTACTGGTTCTTTACAGAAAATATGACACGCCTGGCAAGAGAAAAATTGGCACTCGAAAATGAACTCCACCTCGCCGTTCTGGAAAAGCAGTTTGAAATATATTACCAGCCGGTAGTAAGCATTGAAGACCAGCGTCTTGTCGGTTTTGAATGCCTGTTAAGATGGAATCATCCAGTGCGGGGGGTCCTGGTGCCTGCTCAATTCATTGACATGCTTGATGAAACGGGTTTGATAAAGGGTGACACACTCTGGTTGCTGGAGGAAATCGTTAGTATGTACCGGAATTTCGCTGATTTGGGAACTTCTGAAATGAAGCTGGCAATCAACATAACCGCAAGAATGCTACAAGACGATGAGTTCTCCAGTAAATTTCTCAGACATCTTATGGACAAAAAATCTGATCCAGAAAAGCTGATAGTTGAATTGACAGAAGATGCATTGGCTGAATATTTCGATGATGCGAATGAAACCCTGCAGGCCTTACGAACGCTTGGTGTGAAGGTTGCTATTGATGACTTTGGTACAGGAGAATCTTCACTTGACCACCTGCGTTCTTTTCAGTTTGATCAGGTAAAAATTGACAAAAGCTATGTACAGGATGTGAATGATGATGCCGGAGATGCGAGCCTGGTAAAAGCAATTATTCAAATGGGACACTCATTCGGCATGGAGGTAGTAGCAGAAGGTGTAGAAACAATAGAACAACTGGAATTTTTACAGGAATATGACTGTGACTTAATGCAGGGTTATCTTGTTAGCAAACCCGTACCGATTGATAAAGTCATCGAGATTCTTGAGCACCATGTCGAGCAACACTCGTTACCACTCGATATTATTGCTTAACGGCAGTTTCAAGTTTCAAATTTCTTTTGAACGTATAACCAGCATTTTTTCTACTGTCATATCCCTGTAGGTGTAGGGGATCCCACCAGTTCCATAGCCAGATACACGCCGTCCGGCAAAGGGCATCCAGTCGACCCTGAATGCCGTGTGGTCATTGACCATCACGGCAGCGGCATCGAGTCTTTTGTAGGCCCACATTGCCGTATCAAGGTTTTTTGTGAAAATGGCCGCTTGAAAAGAATAAGGTAGAGCATTGGCACGCTGCATAGCTTCATCCAAATCGTCACAGGAATAGACGCATATCACAGGGCCAAACACCTCATTCTGACTGATAGTTGATGTGTCGGGGGGATCCAGAAGAACTGTAGCCGGGTAACAGGTATCAGAAATCGGTTTGCCACCACTGAGCAGGTGCGCTCCATCTGCTACGGCATCTTTCACCCATTGATCTACTCGTAGTACTTCAGCCGGACGGATTAACGGGCCGATATCTGTTTCTGCTGATGTTGGGTCACCAACGGTCATAGCGTTACCCAGTTTAGCAATTTGATTCGCTATTTGTTCAGCCTTGTCAGCAGAGGCATAAACACGCTGTACGGAGACACAGACCTGGCCAGCGTGGTAGAAACCTGCCTTGGCGATAAGGGGCAGGGCATCATCAAGGTCTGCATCATCTGCTATGATAACTGGGGCGACGCCACCGTGTTCCAGCGCACATCTCGCACCAGGTGCCAACTTAGAGCGCAGCATCCAGCCCACCCGGCCACTGCCGATGAAACTGAAGAAGGCAACCCGGCTGTCACTGGCAAGTTTCTCTGCAGTAGCGTTATCATCCACCACGCAGGCCTGTGCCCATTCTTCAGGCAGACCGGCCTCACGCAGTATGGATATGAAGCGCATACAGGATAGAGGGGTGTCACCGGCGGGTTTGATTATCACCGGACAACCGCAAGCAATGGCCGGCCCGACCTGGTGGACAATTAGATTAAGCGGGTGATTAAATGCGCTGATAGCGACCACCACACCAATAGCTTCACGGCGCGTAAAGGCGAGCCTGCCACTGGACGCAGGGTTAACACCCATGGCGATCTCCTGGCCGGTTTCATGACGGAGAAGCTCGGCACAATTGCGTACGCCATCTATGGCGCGGGCTACTTCCACGCGGGAGTCTATTAAAGGTTTGCCTCCTTCTCTTGCTGCTTCTAAAGCAAGATATTCAAAGCGTTCCTGCATAATGGCTGCAGTTTTCTCAAGTACAGCGATGCGTTTCTCACCAGCAAGCCACTGATCTCGGTTACGATAGAGCTTGTCAGCAGTATCGAGTGCTATTTCAATGGCATCGGCATCGGCAATTTCTACCGACCCGATAGTGCTGCCGTCATAGGGTGAAGTGACTTCATGAATGCCACTGCTTTTAGCTCCACTTATCATTACCGGGTAGTTTTCAGCCATATTCTTTTTCCTTCATCCTTAGTTTTCTGTCTATATAGGGCAGACCAGTTCACCGAGTTGTTCTGTTAGCTTCATATTTTCAGAGTAATCCACCGGGCAATCAATAATTACTACGGTGTTGTCTGCGATTGCACGCTTGATGGTGGGTAACAGCTCAGCGGCTGACTCAACGCAATAGGCTTTTGCCCCAAAGCTTTCTGCGTATTTTATAAAATCAGGGTTATTGAAATCGATGTTGCTAGGGCGGCCAAAATGGCGCATCTGGTGCCAGCGTATCAAACCATATTGTGAGTCGGTCCAGATGATGATTATGATGGGTGCGCCTACCCGCAGTGGTTCCTCCTGAGGCTATAGCGTGATATTTAGACTCGCTCACCAAGCTACGCTGAGCAGTATAAGCTGTCAAGCCTCAATAGTGATCTAGCATGAATATTCCTGTGTCTTGATGTATGCTTATATGGAGATTTGGTAATAATTTTTTTTTGGAGCATCAATGAAAATAGAAGTTTCTTTTTTTGCAATGTTACTTATTGCTCCTGTTTTGATTTTAGATGCAAATGCCACAGAACTGGTGAATAAGCATGCTGCATTAATACAGCAGGGTTGTCAGATGGGCAGGGATGATGCAAAAAGTGGAAAAAGCATGGACTCTGCTGGAATTTCCCTGAAAAGTTCTGGTGACAAATATATCGAACTTGAAGCGCTTATAAGAAAAGAATACGAAAAATGTTATACGAAAAATAATTTGACTACTTCAAGTAGCCCCATTTCTTCTACAGAAAACAATTCTAGCGGTAGTGAGACGGCTACTGTTACAGCAGAAGAAATTACTAAGATAGAGGTCAATAACAATTCAGAATTAAAACTCCCCCCTGGTACATCTGAAAAACCATTTGCCTGGTTTTATGACTGGGTATCTGTGGTAGAGGAAGCTCCCAATCATTATATCACAGAGAAGAAACGTGCAGAGGAATTTCGGGAGAGATTTAATGAAAGTTGTCAGAATGCCCATTTAATTAGACAAAATGATAAGACGCTTATAGACCGTTGGTGCAATATTACTGGGTGGAAAGAGTTTAAATTAGACAGCTCTGCATTGCGTGATGACCAGTTTAAAAAGCAGTTAGAGAAAATGAAAAAACAGATTGGTTACTCGGAAGAAGCATTTAGAAAACATGGTGAAAGAGATGTAAGGAATGCCTTTGATAGAACTAAAGGGTCCTCATTCAACTATCAAATGAAAAATATTGAACAGCAAAAGGTCTTGCCGTATTTGTCTGGAGTGAGTGTTGCATTGGGAAATATCAAGGCAATCAATGTTGCAATGGGAGATTTAGATGAGCAGATTGTAGCTAAGAGGAAAAAGGAATACCTGGCTGAACTTGGAATGATTAAGAAAAAGCGTATAGAAGAAAAAAAGAAGCTGATTCAGAGTGAGAAAGATGAGTTCTACTTAAAACAAAAACCACAGGCAGATGTGCTGATAGAAGATATTTGTAACTTAGGGAAGGAAGATGCACAAAGCCTGAAAGTGCCATTGCCAGATCAGTATAAATCTCAAGCAGAAGTGCTCGATATGATCGATGGACTTGAAGAGTATATAGCTACCAGGTATACGGAATGTTATGACGCTGAATTGATTTCTCAAACTTGTTTTGAAGCAGGTGAAGATTATATGAGATGTCGGAATGAGGGGCCTCCATCAAAATATGTAAGTCTTGCATCAAACAAAATAACTATTCATGATTTCGAAGCAGAATATAAAAAGTGTCACAAGGAAAGAAAAGAGTTATATGCCAGGGAGAAGATTGAAAGGGATAAATCTTCAAAAAATATTCTGAAATACATAGAAATATATCGGGAAAGGGGTGGTTATTTTATTAATGATTACAATGAATGTGTTGATTCTATAGTTACAGCCACGAAAAAACTTTCACGTAAAATGCGGTTTACAGTGCTATCAAATAGCGATGTAAGGTCATGTGAAGATGAAACAAGTTTGCTCGATAAATACTCTAGCCAAAGCTGTTCATGCATATATGGTGTGGTTGTTGATACTTTGAGTGAAAATGAATTTACCGAGTACTCCAATGATATTCTTGCTCTTATCAAGTCAAGCCATTCCAAAATAGGGAATAAGAAAGCCTCCAAGATTGATGAATTGAGCCTCAAGAATTCACTGCGCCATCCTGATGCATCTACCTCACTATTCAAGAAAATAGGTTTAGAATGTGCAAGGTGAAATTCAATACTCCTACAGCTTTGTCGAACGAATCATCTGTTTTCGGGCGTTCGATATTTCTTTTTGAATGGCGTGAGTGTTGTGGACTGGGCGTACTAAAGGATAAGTGGTGCCCCGGAGCCGATTACTCGCCTTGCTCACCCTTGACGGGCCAGCGTCGTTGCACTCCACTGTTCAAAGCTGTTGCACAGCTTTGTCGAACGAATTGTCTGTTCTCGGACGTTCGAATACTTTCCTTTTTGAAGGGTGTTGATAGCTTTGGTGTTGGCGTAATGAAGATAAATGGTGCCCCGGAGACGATTCGAACGTCCGACCTGCCGCTTAGGAGGCGGCTGCTCTATCCAGCTGAGCTACCGGGGCATGAGCATATTGCGGTTTCGCATTGTAGGCGATTTCATCTATCATTTGAATGCTGAGCAACCATGAATATTGATGATGTCTGCAAAACCAACGATAAAACTTCACTCAACAGCAGGTTTTGACCCTGTAACGGGTCTTGTGAAGGCCGCCAGAAAGGTACCATCCCCCAATTTTGATGATCGACCAGAGGGGGTGCTTATCGAGGCATTGATTATCCATGCGATCAGCCTGCCGCCCGGTCAATATAGCGGTGCCTACGTCGAACAGTTTTTCTGCAATCAGCTGGATCGAGAGGAGCATCCCTATTTTGCTGAAATTGCTGACTTAAAGGTTTCATCACATTTTTTCATTCACCGTAACGGTGAGCTGGTTCAATTCGTGCCGATACATCTGCGTGCCTGGCACGCCGGTGCATCCTGCTGCATGGGACGCGAGGCAGTAAATGACTTTTCTATCGGTATTGAGCTGGAAGGCTCTGATGACGACACCTTTGAAGATGCCCAGTATCAGACCTTGTTCGAATTGACTCATACACTTATCTTAGCCATACCAACTCTATCAGCTGAACATATCTACGGCCATGCCGATATCGCGCCTGGCAGAAAAACGGACCCGGGACCCGGGTTTGACTGGTCGGCATACCGACAGGCACTGTCGTCGCGGGGTTATCAGGTGGCATCAAAACATACCGGCGACCTATGATTGTCCTGCCTGAGTCACTAAAGGCCTGGGATTCACCTACTTTCGAAGACATATTCAGAATTGAAGTCGAAAGGCTGGAAAATAAACAGTTGCCTTTGCAGCGAGGGCTTAAACAAAGCAGTTATGTGTCTGATAGTGAGTTCAAAGTAGTAATTTTAAAAACCTCTGAAACATCAGAGACTATAAATATAAAAACGGGTGTTTTCTATGCTGGCATTATTGCCGGCAGTTGCTGTGCCGATGATCCTACGCCACTGGATGAGCATACTGAGTATTGTGTGGTTCAGTTTGAAATAAATAAACTGACGGCGGAAACTAAAATAAATCTTCTTCTAGATGATTTATAGAAATTAAGAAGACTCTAATATGGTAATATCCCGCGTTTTTCGACGTCTTCCCGAAATGCCGAGGTATTAAATGCAGTTCAATTTCGAATGCACCGAACGTGGTTGCCCAAAGAATGACATCCTGTCTGGCCTGACCGTTGCGTTGGCACTTGTGCCTGAAGCGGTAGCTTTTGCTTTTGTCGCGGGTGTTGAACCTCTTGTTGGTCTGTATGCCGCATTTATGGTCGGTCTTATCACTGCTGTTATTGGTGGTCGTCCTGGAATGATATCGGGTGCCACGGGGGCACTGGCAGTGGTCATGGTAAGCCTGGTGGCTCTGCACGGTATTGAATATCTTTTCGCCACTGTCGTACTGATGGGATTAATCCAGATCCTTATCGGTATATTGCGTCTTGGTAAATTTATCCGCATGGTGCCGCACCCGGTAATGCTGGGTTTCGTAAATGGTCTGGCTATTGTCATCTTTCTGGCGCAGCTCAGTACATTTCAGATCAAAGACAGCAATGGTGAGTTGCAATGGTTGCAGGGTGAACAACTCTGGATCATGCTGGGACTGGTTGTTTTGACCATGGCTATAATTCGCTATCTGCCGAAGCTGACTAAGGCCATCCCCTCTGCGTTGGCAGCGATTATGGTAGTGAGTTTTGCTGTTATCCTGCTTGGCATGGATAGTCGCACTGTCGGTGACCTGGCATCTATCGCAGGTGGACTGCCGGAGTTTCATATTCCTATGGTTCCATTCAATGGGGAGACGCTGTGGATAATCCTGCCTTATGCAATTATTCTGGCAGCGATAGGTTTGATCGAATCACTGCTGACATTGAGCCTGATTGATGAAATCACCGATACGCGCGGCCGTGGCAACAAGGAATGTGTTGGCCAGGGTGTAGCGAATACGGTAACGGGCATGTTTGGCGGTATGGGCGGTTGTGCCATGATAGGGCAGAGCATGATTAATGTGAACTCGGGTGGGCGAGGGCGTTTATCTGGTATTTCAGCGGCACTATTTCTGTTGATGTTTATCCTGTTTGCATCGGGATTAATCGAGATGATCCCGCTTGCTGCACTTACGGGAGTAATGTTTATGGTGGTGATTGGTACCTTTGAATGGTCAAGCTTTCGCTTAATTGGCAAGATTCCTCTTAGTGATGCATTCATTCTGGTACTGGTCTCGGCAGTAACTGTTGTGACTGATCTGGCTATTGCTGTGGTCGTTGGCGTTATTGTTTCGGCATTAGTATTTGCCTGGCAGCATGCAAAACATATTAACGTCAAAAGCTATATAAACGAGATGGGGGGCAAGGTCTATGAACTTGAAGGCCCCTTGTTCTTTGCTTCGGTGAAGAATTTTCAGGATTTATTTGACCCGAAGAATGATCCGGACGATGTCGTGGTGGAATTCCAGAACTCGCGTGTTTACGATCACTCGGCAATTGAGGCCATCGATACACTTGCAGAACGCTACCTCAACGTAGAAAAAAGGCTCCATTTACGCCACCTTAGTCCCGAGTGTACTAAACTTCTTAGAAAAGCAGGTGACCTGGTGGAAGTAAACCTGATTGAAGACCCTCGTTATCATGTAGCTGATGATCAACTAGCATAGATTCAAGGTATTACGTATTGGGTTTTACGATTAAATATTTTTGATCTTCTTTAAGCTTTAGCCTTTCAACTTTCACCGTCTCAGACTATGCTTTCTGTTAGATCTTGGTGTAATGTTGTACGTTCTTCATTTATCAGAGGCTTATGTTAATGGATCCACTCATACTGAATTTTATATATGTCATTCTGGGCGGTTTTATTACGCTTGGGTTTATGTGGCTGGGCTGTAAAATATTCAGCCATACCGTTAAGTTCAGTATTGGTACTGAACTTAAAAATGGAAATACTGCTGTTGGCCTGATGATAATGGGCATGTTCATCGGCATCGGTATAGCACTTGGGCTAGTAGTAGGGCTCGGACTAAACTGATGCAGGGGCGGAGCAAAACGCCCATACTGGTAGTAGCCATTTTATTGCCCAGTTTAGCATTTGCCGCTGCCAGCAAACCACGCCATGATTTAAAATCGAAGGCATGGACGACAAAATACGACCACCATTTTCGCAAATACACCAAGCGCTACTTCGGCCCTAACTTTGACTGGCAATGGTTTAAGTCTCAGGGCATCGCTGAGTCAGGACTGCGAAATGATGCACGTAGCGGAGTAGGTGCTGTGGGAGTGATGCAAATTCTACCGAGCACCTATGCAGAGATACATAAAAAAAGTCCTTATTTATCTGCCGGTACACTGTCTGACCCCCGCTGGAACATAGCGGCAGGTATATTTTATGACCGCATACTGTACAAGCGATGGTCAAAATCTCTGGAATACTCGACAACAGACAATGACCTGTACATGACGTTTGCCAGCTATAATGCTGGACATGGAAAAATTTCGCGTGTACTTAAAAAAGTTAAAAAGCAGCCGGGTAGTTTTGATACCTTTGATAGCTGGGGGACCATCGAACAGCATGTACCCACACAAACACGCCATTATGTAAAACGCATCAAGTTTCTTATGGGTAAGTAGGTACACCCTGCCTCTTCTAAGTTTTTTTGATTCTAAAATGATTTGTTATACAGCGTAGATTCAATAGTTGACGGCAAGAAAATAGAAACATAGAGTTGCGATATTTTTTATATTCAGAGAGGGTAATATTTTTATAAAACTACCTTCCTGAAAAGAAAACAATAAAATAACAGGTTTACTCCCAGAGAACATTTGGATTGATTATGAATATTAAAATACTTTGCTTTTGTTTAGTTTTGAGTTTTACTTGCTTTACCGTCCACGCCTCTGACATTGAGCGTGAAAAACGTCTGGCCAGTGAGATTGTCGATACCATCATGGATGGAGATGCAGAATTTCTAAAAGCGGGTGACCATGAATTCCTGGGCTTATACACCGAGGCTGAAGAAGCAAAAGGGGCTGTGATCATCATGCATGGCCGCGGCTTTCATCCGGACTGGAGTGATGTTGCCAATCCTTTGCGCGTCGGACTGGCTGAGCGAGGCTGGAATACCTTATCGATACAGATGCCGGTTCTTGAAAAGGAAGCAAAATATTATGACTATGTGGAGATCCTTCCGGAAGCCTTTCCAAGAATTGATGCAGCCATTGATTTTCTCAAAGAAAAAGAGAATAAGAAGATAGTATTAATTGCACACAGTTGCAGTGCACACATGGCAATGGCATGGATTGATACGGGGCATATGCGAGACCTTGATGGCTTTATTGGTATTGGCATGGGTGCAGTGGACTATCAGCAGCCGATGTTGAAACCTTTTCCATTGGATAAGATTAAAGTACCTGTTCTGGATGTCTTTGGTCAGGATGAATACCCTGCAGTCAAGAAAGGTGCGCCAGAACGCCTGGCCGCAATTAAAAAAGCAGGTAATGAGAAGTCAAAACAGCTGGTTGTACCGAATGCCAATCATTATTTTACTGATCATGGTGAGGCTTTACTAGAGGTTGTTACTCCCTGGCTGAATGATTTGTAATTTTGTTTTGTTATGCACTGTTTTGTAAAAGTGGTGGAGTGTTTGAAATTTTGTTTCGTTGGTCTGATAAAAAAGGGCATGGTGTTATGCATCATGCTCTTTTTCATTATGGGACATGGTTCAAGTGTATTGGCTGCTCAGCGTGCACCTCAACGGATTATTACACTTTCTCCCCACCTGGCAGAACTTGTATTTTCCCTTGGCTCAGGTGATCTATTGTTCGGAGTGGTCGAGCACAGCGATTACCCGAAAGAGGTAAACCAGATACCCCGCATAGGCAGTGCTTCAGGGCTGGATATGGAACGAATTCTATCGATTAAACCTGATCTGGTGTTTGCCTGGCAGGGGGGCTCTCGAGACACAGATATCAGGAAATTGAAGGAGTTGGGCCTACGAGTTGTCAGCATAAAAAGTGAGTCACTGGAAGATATACCCGAATCATTAAAAATCCTCGGTGAGTTACTGAATCAGCAGCCGCGGTCATCAATGATGGTTGAGGCATTTAATAAACATCGGAAGACTATTTCTGATAAGTACGTGAACCTACCTGTTCATCGAATTTTTATTGAGATCTCATCACAGCCCTTGATGGGTCTGACCAATCGTCATCCCTTTGCAACGGGTTTGGAACTGTGCGGGTTGGAAAATATTTTTTCCAACATGGATAAAGCCGCAATAATTACTGATCTGGAATCAATATTAAGCAGGGATGTCGCGTATGTCCTGTTAAGACAGAACACTACTAGCGCTGATTATGAAACTCGTAAGAATTATTATCAGATCAATGAAGATAGTGCTCTTTCGTTTATCAGTTTTGATGAAGATGTTGCGTTTCGACAGACACCGCGCTTGCTTGATGCGGTTGATGAAGTTTGTAGTGCTGTGTATGGATTAGATTGAATAACCAAGATCCAAGATCCAAGATTCAGGTTTTAGAGCTACTATTACTATGCTGCCAGAGAATATCTGCTTGGCCGCTAAGCTTGTTAAAAAAACGAGCCATTACAAACAGCAGGTCGGATAGTCTATTCAGGTAGCCAGGGATAACTGTTGATACTTCATCACACTTTGACAGGCTAACTACGTCTCGTTCGGCTCGTCGACAAACGCTTCGGGCTACATGACAAACTGCTGCAGCTTTACATCCCCCGGGCAGGATAAAATCTTTTAGCGGATCAAGATCTGCATTCATCCTGTCTAATTGCTGTTCAAGCCAGCTTATTGATTCCGGCAGCATGATTTGCTGGCCAGGCATGCTTAGCTCTCCGCCCATATCGAACAGGCGGTGCTGTATCTCTGTTAATACATTCCCGCACATTTGATCGGTGTCTTCACATATGACCTGGCCTAGCAGACTGTTCAATTCATCGATGCTGCCGATGGCCGTGATGCGAAGGGAGTCCTTGTCTATTCGGGTGCCATCGCTGAGACCGGTTGTGCCATTATCACCGGTACGTGTGTAGATTTTTGAAAGTCGATAGCCCATGGGTATTTTTTAAATTATTAGTAGTGTGTAGCTATGTACAGTAGCAGAATTGTGAAAACTAGTCTGTTAGTCTATACAGCACTTCAATTTCAGTATCGGCTGCCTGTATTGTCAGATTGGAAGCAAGTTGAAGCCGTCCTATGCTTTGTATTGTCTTACGTGCGTTATCATCGAGTACTTTGTGACCGGAAGTACGGGCAATGCGTATTTGATTCAGTGAGCCATCATTCTCTATGTGTAATGACAGGCCAACCAGTCCTTCCCAGCCCATGCGTCGTGCCATGCGCGGGTAGGTAAATCGTGCCCTGATGGTTTCTTTAAGTTGTTGTCTAAGGTGATTTAGAGCAACGCTCTTTGTACTTCTTGATGCTTTAAGGTCTTTAACAGGATCGGTGGTCGATTCAGCATGAGTATTCTTTAAAATTACAGGGTCCTTGACAGGTTTTATGTCAGTGACGCTCTTGGCGACTGTTTTGGCTTCAATTGGTCTGTCAGGCTTCTTTGTTGATTTAATCGGATGAAGGATTTGTCTGCTCTGTACCTTGGTTATAGCAATCTGTTTTGATTGCGCTGGAGGGATGGTTTGTACAGGTTTTTTTGCTGACCTTGATGAAATAACAGTTACCTGCAGTGGGCTTGAAAGCTGAACAATAATCCTGTTTTCTTTATGACTGGCGGGTATGGCAAAAAAGAGTCCATGTGCCAGTACTGAAAAAAACACAAACCACCCCAGCAAGGCATACCGCTTACTCGCTTTGTTGGGATGGTTTGCCTGCATGCTGTTAACGTTTATTTACGTACCGTATATCAAAGAATACTGAGCGTCCTGCGGTGTTAAAGCCATCTGCAAGCTGATAATCCTCATCGGTGATATTTTCCAGGCGCAGGCCGACATGGATCAGTTTACTAAATGATTTGGTTGCTGACAGGTTTAACAGTGTATAGGCATCGAGTGTAATGTCACTGAAAGCGGAGTCAGGACGTTCACCGACATAACTTAACTCGGCACTGGCTGAATAATCACTGCCAACATAACGCCCGGTCAGGTTATATTTTTCCTTTGCGCGTCTGGCTAACTGTTTGTTAGTTGTAAGGTCTTTGGGGTCCTGATAGGTAAGTCCCGCGTCGACTACGTATGGTCCTTTGCGAAATAAATATGCCAGTTCTATTCCTCGGGTACGTGTCTCATCAATATTTTCATTCCGTCCTGGAATTGGCCCATTGAAACCATCCGGATCAACAAAGTTAATCAGGTTGTCGATTTCATTCTGGAAAAGACTGATTCGTGTGCGGTGGACAGATGAAGGATTGAAACGCACGCTGAGTTCAATGCTTTTTGATGTTTCTGGCAGCAGGTCCGGGTTGCCGCCAAAACCAAAGCGGTCGGTACTGCCGGGTGCGCGGAAGCCGGTGGCAAAGGATGCGATCAGCTTCGTCGCCTGGCTGGCCTGATAGCCGTAGCTAAGTTCACCTGTCGTCTTACCATCAAATGAACTGTGGTCAGTATAACGCAGACCTGCAGTAAGCTGGTTTGCACCTGATTCAAACTGGTCCTGAACATAAATGCCGACAGTGTCTGTGTCTTCATCAAAGCCAGTGCCGAAGGAAAGCGATTCAGCATTTTCACGGTAGGACTGGATGCCGGCAGTGACAAGATTTGCCTCTCCAATGACGATGTCATTTTGCCAGTCTAATTCGTAACGGCTGGTTTTCAAATAGTCGGTCGTTTGTCTTTGCTGAATATCATCTTTGAAATAACTGAGTTTAATCTTGCTAACCCAGTTCTCCATGGCATTGATCCTTGCGATGAGAGAGGTGGTCGAGTTGGTGTAATCCTGTGCCACTGGAGTAAGGAAAAAATCATAATAATCCGTACGTCCACGACTGCCCAGGTATTGAAAGTCCAGATCTGTGTTGCCAAAGGTATTACCCAGTTTCAGATTGATGCTGTCATTTTTGTAGGGACTGTCCTCACTGGCATCTGAACGAGTGGGGAAACCGTCAGTACGGGCACCGGATAGATCAATGCCAAAACGAATATCTCCATCTTTACGATGATAATTGGCAGACAATTCCTGCGTGTTGAAGCTACCGAATTTCCAGCCTGCTTCGGCTGTTTCGCCCTGACGGGTGAAAATCTGAATGACACCGCCTAGCGCATCAGAACCATAAAGCGTGGAGCGTGGGCCCATAATGACTTCGATACGCTCAACCATGCTGAGGGGGATGTTCTGTATCGCGGCAACGCCGATAGTGCCCGGGTTGATCTTCACGCCATCGACCATAATCAGGGTATGGTCACTTTCAGCACCGCGAATGAAGATGGAAGATGTCTGTCCTGGTCCGCCATTGCTGGCAATATCGAT
>JAUVSB010000094.1 GCA_030597275.1 Gammaproteobacteria bacterium | reverse complement strand
GGGGGGGGGGGGGGGGGGAGAGGGGGAAGTCGGTACCCGGGATAACCTGTAGAGCAGCCTGGCAGAAGAGGGTGATGCTGAAGAGGAGGAGTTTAGTCTCTGGGGGCAACTGGGTGATGCGGTAGCAACGGTGCCTGCAAATCGTGCTAAATTAGGTGATAGTGTTCTTGATCCACTTGGCATCAGTATACTTAATATTACTGATGCCGAAAAAGCGGCTGCTGAGCAGGGTGTTAGACAGGGCGTGTTTGGCGCAATGGTTGAACGTTTCGATGGTGCTGCCGGTGCCTTTGCCTATTTATTATTCATACTGCTGTATTTCCCCTGCGTAGCGACCATCGCTGCCATTAAGCGTGAGGCCGGCCGGCCCTGGGCAATATTTGTTGCGGCCTGGACCACGACTGTGGCTTACATAACTGCCTCAAGTTTTTACCAGATAGCCCGCTGGGCTGAGCACCCCGCCTCGTCATTTGCCTGGCTGGCAGGTATGTGGATTGCTTTTGCATTATTAATCGTTGGTTTGAGGCAGTGGGGGCGACGTAGTAATAAAAGCGAAGCGGCGCTGACGGAAAGGGTAAAGGTGTGATGGTATGATTCTTTCTGATATCCGCAATTACATGCAGCAGCATGGACAGGTCAGCCTGGCTGATGTGGCCTTACATTTTGATATCGAGCCTGATGCGGCGAGAGGCATGCTGGATATCTGGGTGAAAAAAGGCAAGGTACAACGCCGTGCTGCCACCAGTTCCTGTGGCACCAGCTGCTCACAATGTGATACCGCTGCAACGGAAATTTATGTCTGGGAATCCAGTGCTTTTTCTGTGCAGCTGTCCGTGCCTGATGGTTGTGACAAATAAGGGTTGTGATAAATAAGCCCTGTCGACAGCTGCAGGAAGCTCTTAGCCCTAAGAGTATTCGATAAGTTTTGCTACTGCCAGGATAGCCCCAATGCACATGGCGCAGGCCAGCAAGAGTTTAAATCCGATAATCAGTTTTTTGTTCATAACGCGATTAAGTATAGACGAAAATCTGTTCTACGCAGGTTTATCTCCAGTTCCCGGATTCCAATAAATCCACAAAATTCTGACGCACAGAAAGATCAATGAAGCTTCTCGTTGTTTAGCTCTATTTCTATCCTTTGAAGGTGTGCAACTATGCGGCCTCTCATGCTAGAATCCACAAGTTAATAAGGGTGTTCATGCAAGAGTCCCAGTAAGCGTTTCAGAGCGTGTTGTTTCAGGGGCGAGAACTACCAGTATGCCGTCTTGTCGGCTCATAAAACCGCGGAAACTACATGGAATCATTCGCCAAGGAAACAATCCCCAGTAACCTTGACCAGGAGATGCGTCAGTCCTACCTGGACTATGCAATGAGTGTTATCGTCGGGCGTGCATTACCCGATGTGCGAGATGGACTGAAACCTGTCCATCGGCGTGTGCTCTATGCCATGCATGAGCTGAATAACGACTGGAATAAACCCTATAAAAAATCTGCACGTGTAGTCGGTGATGTCATCGGTAAATACCATCCACATGGTGATACCGCTGTGTATGACACCATCGTACGTATGGCACAGCCTTTTTCCATGCGCCATATGCTGATAGATGGCCAGGGTAACTTTGGATCGGTTGATGGCGACTCGCCGGCGGCGATGCGTTATACCGAAATCCGTCTGTCAAAAATTGCCCACGAGTTGATTGCCGATCTTGATCGGGAAACAGTCGATTTTGGCCTCAATTATGATGAGACTGAGACGCAGCCTCTGGTCATGCCTACCCGGGTACCAAACTTGCTGGTCAATGGTTCTGCGGGTATTGCCGTGGGTATGGCGACCACCATCCCACCACATAATTTACGTGAAGTCGTTAATGCCTGCCTGGCAATGATTAAGGATGAAGATATTAGCCTCGAAGGGCTGATGGAATATATTTCCGGGCCAGATTTCCCCACTGGTGGGATTATCAATGGCGCTACCGGTATTTTGCAGGCATACAAAACAGGTCGAGGCCGCATACATGTGCGGGCAAAGGTAGAAATCGAGCCGCTGGGTAAACATGGTGATCGCAGTGCGCTGATTATTACCGAACTGCCCTATACCGTTAATAAAGCGCGCCTGCTGGAAAAAATTGCCCTGCTGGTGCGTGACAAGAAGATTTCCAGTATTTCCGATCTGCGCGATGAATCAGATAAGGATGGCATGCGTGCGGTGATTGAGCTGAAACGTGGAGAAGTGCCGGAAGTCGTACTGAATAATCTATACCAGATGACCAGTATGCAACTGGTTATTGGTATTAATATGGTCGCCCTGGTGAATAACCAGCCGCGCCTGTTTTCACTGCGCGAGATGCTGGTGGAGTTTATCCGCCATCGCCGTGAAGTGGTTACCCGACGCACTATTTTTGATCTGCGCAAGGCCAGAAACCGGGCCCATCTGCTTGAAGGCCTGGCCATTGCACTGAATAATATTGATCCGATTATTGCCCTGATCAAGGCAGCAGAAAACCCTGCTGCGGCAAAAATACAGTTACAGGCTAAAGACTGGGAGGCAGGAGTGGTCTCCGGCATGCTGGAACGTGCGAGTGCCGAGATGTCCCGTCCCGATGGTCTTGCTGAAGGTGTGGGCATGACAGGCGGAAAATATCGTCTGTCAGAGCAGCAGGCCCAGGCTATCCTGGACCTGCGTTTGCACCGCCTTACCGGGCTGGAGCAGGAAAAGATAATTTCTGAATACGAGCAGGTGCTGGACCGTATTGTAGAGTTGCTGGAGATACTCAATCACTTTGAACGATTAATGGAAATTATCACGGAAGAACTGATAGAGATTCGTGATAAATATGCTGATGACCGCCGTACCGAAATTGTTCAGAGTTATGAAGACCTGACCGATGAAGACCTGATAGCTGAAGAAGATATGGTGGTAACCATTTCTCACAGTGGTTACGCGAAGGCGCAGCCATTGGAAGACTACAGCGCTCAGCGCCGTGGTGGACGCGGTAAAAGTGCGACAAAAGTTAAAGAAGAAGACTTTGTTGAGACCATGTTCGTTGCCAATACGCACGATACGATTCTGTGCTTCTCTACCCGTGGCAAGGTTTACTGGAAAAAGGTCTACATGCTGCCACAGGCGGGTCGCATGGCCCGCGGGCGACCATTGAACAACCTCCTGCCACTAGAGGATGAAGAGCAAATTACCGCAATCCTTCCAATACGGGAGTATGAAGAAGATAAGTTTGTCTTTATGGCGATGGCAGATGGCATGGTGAAAAAGACACCATTGATCGACTTTTCACGCCCCAGAAACAGTGGCATACGTGCAGTTGATCTGGAAGGCGACAGGCGCCTGATTGGCGTGGGAATAACTGATGGCACTAAGGACATTTTATTGTTTTCTAACTCGGGTAAAGCCGTTAGATTCGATGAAACTAAAGTCCGTGCCATGGGAAGAACCGCCAGAGGTGTCCGCGGAATCAAGATGGCCGAGGGTGATCATGTTATTTCATTGTTGATAGCCAACACAGAGGAAGATGCAGGAAAATCTATTTTGACAGCCACCATCAACGGTTATGGCAAACGCACTTTGCTGGAAAATTATCCATGTAAGGGTCGCGCGACGAAAGGGGTTATTTCGATCCAGACACCGGATAGAAACGGCGATGTGGTCGCGGCTGAAATGGTAGAAGACAATGATGAAGCCATGCTGATTACCAGTGGTGGCACATTGATTCGTACCCGTATCAACGAGATATCTGTCATGAGTAGAAATACTCAGGGTGTGCGTCTGATAGGGCTGGGTAAAAAAGAAGAACTGGTAAGTCTTGCCCGCGTGGCTGAGTCAGATGACGACAAGACAGAAGATGATGATGCCGCGGAAGAAGGATCAGATCCCTCATCAGACACATCCGCTGACTAAACCAGAAAACACTAACAAAACCGACATTCAGAGAACAGAAAATGAGCAGAATTTATAATTTTAGTGCCGGTCCGGCAACCTTGCCGCTGGCAGTGCTGGAACAGGCGCAGCAGGAAATGACTGACTGGCACGGTGCCGGAATGTCGGTAATGGAAATGAGCCATCGTGGCAAGGATTTTATTTCCATAGCAGAAAAGGCAGAAGCCGACCTGCGTGAAGTCATGTCCATACCTGAGCATTATAAGGTGCTGTTCTTACAGGGTGGTGCGTCCAGCCAGTTTGCCATGGTTCCTCTTAACCTGATGGGTTCGGTTCGCAAAGCAGATTATTTTGATACCGGTGCCTGGTCTGCCAAAGCCATTAAAGAAGCCGCCAGGTACGGTCATGTGAACATTGTTGCCAGCAGCAAGGAACAGTCCTATACGACCGTTCCTGACCGTAGCTTATGGGAACTCAATGAAAATGCAGCCTATGTGCACTACACCCCGAATGAAACCATAGGCGGCCTGGCGTTCGATGCCGAGCCAGATACTGGTGATGTACCGCTGGTCGCTGACATGTCATCTACTATTTTATCTGGCCCAATTGATGTCGATAAATACGGCATCATCTACGCAGGTGCACAGAAAAATATTGGCCCGGCCGGGCTGACTATTGTCATCGTGCGCGAGGACCTGGTTGGTCTTGCAGGTCCCAGTACGCCTGCAATGATGGACTATGGCATACACGCAAAAGCGGAGTCGATGTACAACACTCCTCCTACCTATGCCTGGTATATCGCCGGCCTGGTATTTGACTGGTTGCTGAAAAATGGTGGCCTGACTGCCATGGCAGAGATTAATGAGCGCAAGGCGGGTGCCCTCTATGACTGCATCGATAACTCTGGTGGTTTCTATAGTAATCCTGTTGATAAACCGTATCGATCTTTGATGAATGTTCCCTTTGTTATGGCAGACAGCAACCTGGATGCAGAATTTCTTACAGGCGCCGCAGAGGCGGGACTGGTTCAGCTGAAGGGCCATCGATCTGTTGGTGGTATGCGCGCCAGTATCTACAATGCAATGCCTGAAGAGGGTGTGCAGGCTCTGATTAGCTACATGCAGGATTTCCAGAAGCAGAAGGGCTGAAATCAGGTTAAAGGTTAAAGGTTAAAGGTTAAAGGTTAAAGGTTAAAGGTTAAAGGGGAAAGGTAAAAGATTAAGGACTAAGGACTTAAATCTTAAAACTTTTTTCCGTTAAAACAACACAATTTGAGAACATCATGCACAAGATCCAAACACTAAATAATATCTCCCCGGTTGGACTGGAAAAACTGCCAAAGACGCTTTATGACTTTGGCCCGGATGTTGAGAACCCTGATGCTATTATTCTGCGTTCTTTCAAGATGCATGATATGGAAATACCGGAGTCACTGCTTGCTGTCGGTCGTGCCGGTGCAGGAGTAAATAATATACCTGTCGACAAGTTGACTGAGATGGGTATCCCTGTTTTCAATGCACCGGGAGCCAATGCCAATGCTGTTAAAGAGCTGGTTGTTGTCGGCTTGCTGTTGGCGTTCCGTAATATTTGTCCGGCCTGGGATTATGTTCGTGGACTGGATAGCAGCGACGCATCAGCAATGTCCAAGGCGGTGGAAGAGGGTAAAAAGAAATTTGCTGGTTATGAATTACCCGGCAGGACTATCGGGGTAGTCGGACTTGGTGCCATTGGCCGTTCTGTTGCCAATGTCTGCCTGACCCTGGGGATGAATGTTGTAGGTTATGATCCTACTCTGACAGTAGAAGGCGCATGGAAGCTTTCATCTGAGGTGGAACGTGCCAATAGTCTTGAAGTATTGCTAAACAAGGTTGATGTTGTCACCTTTCATGTGCCATTGATTGATGTGACGCGCAACATGATCAACG
>JAUVSB010000064.1 GCA_030597275.1 Gammaproteobacteria bacterium | reverse complement strand
ACTACAGACCAATCCGATGAGCACGGCTGGTAAAAAATATGCCGCTGGGCTTGTTCATCGGCAGGGTCGTGATTGTCTTAAAACTCTCTGTATCGTAAACCGTTACCTTTCCTGCATCTCGTGCAGAAATCCAGACATGCTCACCGCGAGGCGTAAACTCCATATGTAGTACAGCCTTACCCGGCTTTAGTGTCTTTACTATCTGTAATTGTTCTGTGTCTATCACTTGAACCGTGTCATTGCGTGGATAGGCAAAATTGACCCAAACCTGTCTGCCATCAGGGCGCGCCATAACAAACACCGGCTGTCCATGCACCGGGATTGAAGCGAGCTGTTTCCAGTTATGGCGGTCAACGATCAATACTTCATTACGACCGACAGCGGGTAGAAATGCATAGTCTTCCGTCATCGCCCAGCCTTCCAGGTGCGGCATCTTATAAACAGGCATTTTCTTTGAACCACGCCCGTAATCGTTCAAGATACCTTTAACACCTTTTTCTGGATGCCATAAGTCCAGCAGAGCAAGGCCATCTTCACCAAACAGTCCCGCTATATAAAAACGGCCGTCCGGGGTAATCAAACCATCATATGGCTGTTTGCCTATATCCCTGAAACGGGTAATAACCGGCGTATCCCCCTGACTGAAATCAGCGATCCATAATTCACCCGCATCATAAATAGAGAAGACAAATTTCTGACCCGGTGCATCGACGAGACCGACCACCTTGGATTGTTGTTTCTGTTCCCCGTATGCAGCAGGAATATTAGCCACCAGCTTCAACGTGTCGGCATCAAACACCTTTACCCCGCCGGGAGTATAATTGGAAACTGCAACCAGTCTGCCATCCTGTGAAAGCGCCCCACCGATACTGTTGCCAGACTGGATAATTCTTTTATCAATCTTCGCCGTTAGAAGATCAATTTTCGTCAATCCGCCGTCACGACCGAACACATAGGCAAAGCGTTCATCTCGTGAAAATACGATTGATGCATGTGACAGATCACCGAGGCCATCTACCTGATTTAGTTTTGTCTGTTGTGTCGTTTCAATGATTTGAACACTGCCTGTTGCACGCTCAATAACAACGCCCATATCACCCGTGCCACGCAATGAATTACAGCCTGCCAGAAAGACCAGTAGCAAAACAGCATAGAGTGTATTGGAAATCATCTTCATGGTCTGACTCCGGTATATAAAGTATCGACCAGCCAGAGTATTTCATCCCGGGTCAGGATATTCTTCCACGGTGGCATTGGTGTTCCACTGCGTCCTTCGCGAATAGTGAGTTCAATGAATTCACGAGGCTTGTCTTTCAGTGCATCAGGCGTCAAGGCAGGCCCCAGACCTCCTTTTAATGTCATGCCGTGGCAGGAACCACAATCCTGAAGCAGGAGGTTGTGCAACTCGGCACGGTGCTGTTCAGACAGCATCGTTGATGAAGCTTGTGTTGCATAAACAGAGTGAGACAATAACATCATGCCAGCGCATAAAAGAATGCTATTCAGGGCTGCTCTATATTGCTCTCGCGCCCTAACCATAAGAGGTTTTTTCATTTTCAGTAAAGCTAAGCCCGGTCGCTTCTTCAGTGACAAACCAGTCCAGCTGATTCGCCAGGCTCACCACCTGTCCGATAACAAAAATTACCGGTGCCTGCAGTTTTTCAGCATGGGCCTCCAGGGCAAGTTTGCCTAATGTGGTCAGCACACGTCTCTGTTGATCCTTAGTACCATTTTCAATGGCCGCGGCGGGGGTGCCCGCATCGAGGCCGGCTTCAATTAGCTTGCCGGTAATCATATCGATATTGGCCATCCCCATGTAAATTACCAGTGTTGAATCAGGGTCAGCGATAGATTTCCAGTTGAGATTGAGTGGTTCATCATCATTAAAATGCCCGGTAATAAACTGCACTCTACGGCTCATGCCACGATGTGTTAACGGGATACCGCTGTATGCGCTGCAGCCTGATGCGGCAGTAATACCAGGTACTATTTCAAAAGCAATCTGGTGTTTTATTAGTGTCAGTGCTTCTTCACCACCACGCCCGAACATGTAGGGGTCACCCCCTTTGAGGCGCACGACACGACGACCTGACCTGGCCAGGTTGACAATGGTTTCGTTAATTTTATGCTGTGGTACGCAGTGTTTGCCAACTTCCTTGCCGACAGAAATACGGCTGACACCGGAGGGAATAAGATCAAGAATATCAGCTGAGACCAGCCTGTCATACACCACAACATCCGCTTGCTGAAGCAAACGTACTGCTTTGACTGTCATAAGATCTACATCACCGGGGCCTGCGCCAACCAGTGATACGAAGCCTTTATTACTCATCAATAACCGCCTCCTGGTGATACTGCTTTTTTGCTGTGTGATAAACACAGTCAAAAAACTTAGATGCTGGCGATAATGTCCTGATTTGACCTATATCGCATTGATATAGGTCAAACTATCGCGAATATATTCATAATCACAATATGTTAATATAACAAAAACAGCATGTTAGGAATGTTTTCACACTGTGGGTTTTATGCTTTTATGCGGATAGCGATTTATGTTTCTGCTTACAGAAAGTCTGGCATAATTTATCGAAAATTTGACACAGATCATTTCTGTTCGTAGCCGTCATTGTCTATAATACAAGGTACTGTTCTTATTTTTTATAGCATGAACACTGTGATAGCACCGCCTTCAGGATACATAAAAGATTTACGTGCCCTGTAATTGAATGTTAACCAAGGGATTCCTCATATGAGTAATAAAATGTGCCGTACTAAACAACTATGTATGTTTGGCGTATCACTGCTTATTTTAATGCTGGTCATTGCGCTGGTATTGGGTCTCATGGCGGGGCCGGGCAGTCCGCTGACCTGGTTATTGCTTGCTTCACTATTAGTGATTCCGTTTGTACACAGGAAGTTGACATCGAAGCGATACGTTGAATGGAAAGATGAATACAGCGTGGGAATCGATTCCATTGATCAGCAGCATAAAAAACTTCTGAACCTGATTAACCAGTTGCAGACAGCTGTGGATTATTCGACAGGTGAAGAATTCGAGCGCGAAGCGCTGGATGAACTGGTCGATTACACCAAGACCCATTTCACCTATGAAGAAGGATTAATGGAGCAGAACGATTATCCTGATTTTGAGCCACACAAAGCCCAGCACGTAGAGATGATTAAAAAGGTTGAAGAGGTGCTTGCTGAGTACGACAAGGATCCTGAGTCAGCGATGAGCAATGCGGTCGAATACCTCAAAGACTGGTTAATCAAGCACATCAACGGTACTGACAAGCAGTACAGCAGTTTTCTTATTGAAAAAGGTGTGAAATAGAGTTTTTTAAGGCATTCTTGAGTCGGAAGTCGGACTCATGATTTTTTTCTTGAAACTTGAAACTTGAAACGTACCCCTACTCTTATACTGCTAGCGTTAATCATCAGCATTCCGCTGAAACTCACCGCTGCAGATTCTCAGGTCAGTCTCGACACCCCACCCGCCTCACTCGAACAATGGTATAAGCCCGCCAATAAACGACAGGTGTGGTTACACACTATGTTTCGACTTCGTCGTGAAATGCAGGCCATTGGCGAATATGCCAAACAGGATGATCGCGACGCGATGGAGAAATGGATAAAGCGTCTGGATAAAGATTACAGCAAGATCGCCGACATGGTGCCCGAGTGGGAAAAAGAGATCAAACCCCGTCTGTTGTCCGAACTCGAGATGTTTGCCGAGAAAAGTGATAGATATCGCCTGGAAGAGACCCTGGATATGATTCAGCGCACCTGTGATGATTGTCATGACAGTTACCAGCCGCTAGTGACTGCCCTCTACCGCTCACCAGATTATGAAGACATCAAGGTGAATGGCCTTGATGGAAATAAGCAGAGCTTCGAAGACAACATGGCAGCACTATCCGAATCAGTAAACCAGGTCTTGATTGCGCTGGATGATGGCCACAAAACTGTTGCTCTTCAAGCAAGCCAAAACCTCGCCGACCAACTGCAGAACCTTGGTGATAGCTGTAACAGCTGCCATAAAGAAGACGAGTACCCGCGTGAGCGCATACTGGGCAAAGCAACTCAACAACGATTTGAAAAACTGCAGATGAATATCAGTGATTGGCACGTAAAAGACAGCCAGAAACTAATGGGTGAAATCGCCGTCACCGTGTGTGCGCGTTGTCACAACACGCATCGCATTGTTTATGATCTTCGAAATGCGCTGATGCCCACAGAATAAGTCATTAGCCGATAATCTAAAGACTTATGACTTAAAGCTTAAAACTTCTATTCTAATGACTGGTTCCCTCTAAATATCGCGTCTTATTAAATACATTATATTTACCAGACGGTTTATTCATTGGCAGGCGTTTTACTTCTTCCAGAGTTGCTGAATCATACACGATCACTGCGCCATCCGGGTCCCAGATACTAAGCAGGGCATATTTTCCATCACGGGTGAATTCGACATGGGCGGCAGTTTTCCCCGGTACCGGACGCAGAGTCTTGACGATTTCAAGAGTGCGTTTGTCGATGACATGCATCACGTCCTTGTTGGGGCCAAAAAATACATCCACCCAGGCATAGGGTGTATTTTTGTGGCTGCGCATGAAAAAGCCGGGGCCGAGTGTTTTAATTCGCTTAATGGTTTTCCAGCTTTCCATATCGATAACGCTGACATCACCTTTTTTAAGATTGGGGGTCGCCAGTACCTGTCGGCCTTTGTACTCAAAGGTGATTCCTGAACCAAGGTGAGGCATGCCCGGCAGCTCCAGGTCGGGGACAATGACTCTGCCTACATCCAGATCAACCACCTGCCCTTTGCCTTCGCGAGAAGCGCCGATCAGCGATACATACTCCTGATCGAAGAAGAAATCATCCAGATAATCGTCGACGCTGATGCGCCTTACCGGAAAGGGTTCAGGTGCCCTGTTTTCGCCTGAGTCGGTGCGGTAATCATGCACCCAGCCATCGAAACCGATAGGTGGATCGTCTTCGTAAGAGATTTCCCATAGCTCTGGAATATCTTTCAGTGCAGCGATAAAACTGTTGCGCGGCGGCGCGGTATAAACGGCACTGACACGGGATGATTTACCGTCAGCATCTTTGACATCAAATAGTTTGATCGGACTCAGGTCTTTTGCATCAAGCAGTACCAGCGTGTGCGGCAGGTAGTTGGCAATCATAACGTAACGACCATCGGCAGAGACCGCCTGGTTGCGGGTATTGATGCCGGCACGAACTTCGGCGACCAGTTTCAGATTATAGATGTCGTACTTGCTTATCCAGCCGTCACGCGAGGCGAAATAGACGAAGCGGCCATCCGGTGAATACTTGGGGCCGCCGTGTAATGCAAAACGTGATTTAAAACGGTGTATCGGTTCAAACTTGTCACCATCAAGCAGGGTGACATGGTGATCACCCAGCTCCACTACCAGGAACAGGTTGAGCAGGTCGTCCACTTTAAAAACAGGCTTATCGGATAAATCACTTTCCCTGTTGTGGATGATCTGGCTGGCTCTGATTTCTTCCATACCCCACACTGGGGTTTCTTTCAATGGTGTATATACATACTCAACCAGTGACTGGATTTCTGCGTCACTCAGCTTTTCCTTGAATGCGGGCATTTGTGTCGCCATACGTCCATTACGTATGACATCAATAGCAGCGTTCTTGCGCAGGCGCTTGAGGTTTCCCGGCAACAGTGCGGGCCCCATGCCTCCAAGCCGGTGTTCATTATGGCATTCAGCACAGTTGTCTTTATACAAGCTGACCGCATCTGCAGCTTTAGTCTCTGCAGCTGCAGCCAATGAAGGATGAATGCTACATAGTAAAAGACTGAGTGTGACGATTATGGATGAAACAGGGGTGGCTGGCATGAATGTTCTCTTCTATCTGCGCTGTAAATTATTCTATTACGACTACCAGACCTGTCATCTCGGGATGCGGGCCACAGCGATAAGGATATGAACCCGCTTGTTTGAATTCACGTTCATAGGCATCATCGGGGAACAGGTAGTCATCCGGTTCTTCCTCCCCCATCGCTTCGAACCAGACACTATGATACTGGCGTTTTTCACGATTTTCCCAGCGTAGCGTCTGTCCGCGCTTAATGGTAATTTCCTGCGGTATAAATTTAAAACCCTTAATGATCACCAGTGGTTCACCCGCATCAGCGAAAGCACCTGGAATAAAAGCCATCAGAAGAAAAATCAGTACCTGGGATTGCTTCTTCATAACATGCCCTCTTTATTAATTGCGATTCAGACCATCATAACCGAGGCACCGCTCACAAAAAAGGCCACGGGGAAGATGTGTTCCCCATGGCCCAGCTGCAAATCAGCTTGCTTTATTTTCCTATCGCATTAATTTCAGCATCTTCATCATCGAAACCAAGCTTGAGGCCCAGTGAGATATGATGGAAACGGCTGCTGCTGTAATCATCATGAATCGCGAAGCCAATGTTGTACCATTGGTCGGTGGCCATACTGATATCTCCCGGCTGATCAGATGTCAGCTTGCGGGTCATCAGAACTGTCCATGTTCCATCTTTAAGCTCACCGGTGAACTGCACACCCTGACCGCCGGTCATTACGCGTTCAGCCAGGATATAACCGTCCTCGGATTCACCCGTGCCTGATTTGTAACGCAGCAAATCCATGAAGCTACCATTCTCCAGTAATGCCTGCAGCTCGGCTTCATCTTTCAGCTTGTCCCAGCCACCGCGTTTTTTACCGTCTTTGCCTTCAATTTCGATCTCAGTACGACTTTCTTTCAGGTACTTGGTGAAGCCATTGCTCAGATCAAGACGTTGAGCCAACGGACTTGATGTACGAACGGAATCATCTGGCTGGTGTGGCATGTAGTTTGCGTCATGATGGCAGGTTTGCCAGCATCCCGCACCTTCTGCGTATTCCACTTTAGGGTCATCTTCACTATCTGTAGTAAGCATGATGGCCAGCTTAATCTGGTTCTCAGGATCCATCTTGCCACCTTCGACAAACGAAACCGGTGCGTGCTGCTCTCCCTCTTCCCACTGGAATCGCATGTACAGGTTATCGGCATCGTGTGCTGCCTGCATGTTGACCGGTATGCTTCCACGCTTGCCGGGAATGGGAGTAGATTCGGCCTTGTCACCGGAAACGATCAGGTCACCGATATCCACTTCCTCGTCTTCGTGACAATCGAAGCAACGGTCACCCGTTACAAAGGCACGCTTACCGCCGTGATCACTACCCTTAAGAGCCCATTCCATAGAGGCCTGCCCCGGGTAAAACAGGGTAATCTCTTTAGGCTCGATGCTTGACCAGTCGATATTCGCTGCCGGGTTTGGCCCAGAAGCAGCTGCCACAGCTACTGTCCCAGGTGCGGCTTCAGCCACTGGCGCAGCCTCAGTAACCGGCTCGGTTGTAGCTTCAGCAACGGGTTCTGCTACTTCAACTTCAGCAACCACCTCAGCTGCTACAACTTTTTCTACTTTCTTTTCTGCTTTCTTGTCGGCACCTTTGCCAGCGCTCTTAGCATCGATGAACGCCTGCCACTGTGGAGGTATTGGGCGTATGTTCTCTGGATCCGGTATTTCCAGTGCTGTCAATTCCTCATCGCTCAGCTGGTCGTGTACTTTCTTGTGCGCAATCCCTTTGTGGCAATCGATACAGGTATTGCCGGCCTGCATGCCGTTAATGTGCTGCTTGCGTGAACGTTTTTTCTGCTCTTCCGGATTCATCGAACTGAAGTCATGACAGTTACGACATTCGCGTGAATCTGTTTCTTTCATGCCACGCCAGACATT
>JAUVSB010000053.1 GCA_030597275.1 Gammaproteobacteria bacterium | reverse complement strand
TCACTGTTTTTAAAGAAAAAATTCAGGTCATCACTTGACAAATCCTGTTTCTGGGACTTATAGTGTCGAAAAGTGGGTAAAAGTGGGTAATTTTTACCGCAATAAGCAAAACGACACGACCAAGTGGTGGATGATGTTTAGAGGAGTGAATCAGGTTAATCTGGACAGCAAGGGGAGAATTGCCATCCCTACTCGCTATCGTGAGGAATTGCGTTCGATTACTGATAGCCAAATGGTTGTTACGGTCAATAATACCAGCGACCGCTGTTTGTGGCTTTACACCTTGACGGAATGGGAGCGCATTGAGGCAGAGGTTACTGCCCTGCCTTCATTTAACCCGGTTGCCGCAAAACTCAAACGATTCTTTATAGGCCAGGCCGCGGATGTTGACATGGATGCCAGTGGGCGTCTTTTACTGCCCCCGCCCCTGCGTGAGTTTGCACAGCTGAAAAAACACGTTGTACTGACTGGCCAGGGAAATAAGTTTGAGTTATGGGATGAGGGTAACTGGACAGCTCAACGTGATGAATGGATGGAAGACGGTTTAGGCGAAGGACCTATGCTCGTCGAACTAGAATCACTTTCATTATAGGTGGTGCGATGACAGAACATTATCATCGCCCCGTCCTGCTGGAGGAGGTTGTTGAGGCAATGAATATCCGTGAGGATGGATACTATCTGGATGCGACGGCTGGTCGCGGCGGCCATGTCGCTGCAGTACTTGAACAGCTTGGCCCGGATGGGCGCATTCTCGCTATCGATCGTGACCCACAGGCTGTAGCAGCAGTAACAAAGCGCTTCCTTAATGACTCACGGGTTCAGGTCAGGCAGGCAAATTTCTCATCCCTGGACAAAATTTTCGAGCAGGGCGAGTGCTTAAACGGAATCCTGTTTGACTTTGGCGTATCCTCACCGCAGCTTGATGATGCCTCTCGTGGATTTAGTTTCATGCAGGCTGGTCCACTGGATATGCGTATGAACCCCGAAGATCACCCCAGTGCAGCCGAGTGGCTGGCTACGGCAGAACACCATGAAATCAGGGATGTGCTGCGACGTTTTGGGGAAGAGAAACATGCTCATCGTATTGCCTGGGCAATAGTTGATGCCCGTGCTGAAAAGCCCATTGAAACAACGGCACAACTTGTTGCCCTGATTAAAGAGATTGTTCCTGCCCGCGAGCAGGATAAACATCCAGCGACAAGAAGTTTTCAGGCCATTCGAATTCGTATCAATAAGGAGCTGGAAGAGATAGCAAGCGTATTGCCTGTTGCCCTGGATGCATTGTGTGATGGCGGTCGTTTACTGGCTATCAGTTTTCATTCGCTGGAAGACCGCATCGTTAAAAGATTTATGCGTGATGAGGCCAGGGGGGATGATCTGCCTAAAGAAATTCCAATACGTGATGCTGAACGTACGCCCAGCTTGCGCCTGATCGGCAAGCCTGTACGGGCGACTGCAGGCGAAATTAAAGAAAATCCGCGTGCACGCAGTGCCATTATGCGGGTAGCTGAGCGCCTGGCTGTCGACAGGGTGCCGGCATGACTAAACAGACAATATTTGTATATGGCCTGGTGCTGCTGCTTGCCTTATCCCTGGTCTATACGCGGGTAACGACTCGCAGTCTCTATTTGCAGCTTCAGGCAGAACAGCAGTATCGAGATGATTTCAACGTTGAATGGGGGCGCCTGTTGTTACAGGAGGCGCGTTATGCCGAGCCGCGTTATATAGAAAAAGTGGCGCGTCAGAAATTGGGCATGGTTTTTCCCGTGCGCGAAAAAATCTCAGTGATTCGATTGCCATGAGTAGATCTGCGAGCAGAAAAAAGAAGCAGCTTATGACCAGTCCAGCCAGGCACTGGTTAGTGCTTGGTTTGATTGGTTTGTTGTTTGCTGTGATGGCTGGGCGTGCATTATTTTTACAATTTTATAATGCAGACTTTCTTAAACAACGCGGAAATGCCCAGGCTCTGAGGGTCATCAATGTCTCTGCAGTGCGTGGCATGATACTGGATAGAAATGGCCAGCCTCTCGCCGTTAGCACCCCTGTCGATGCAGTGAGTGCCAACCCTGCAAAACTCTATGCCAACCCAGGCAGCTGGAAACCCCTGGCTAAAACGCTTGGCATTAGTCAAAGCAAGTTAGAAGAAAAAATAAAGCGTAATAGCAAGCGACATTTTATTTATTTAAATAGACAGGTATTACCTGATATAGCCGAGCGCGTCATGGCACTGGATGTAGACGGTGTTTTTCTGCGTAGAGAATACAAGCGTTATTATCCGCTTGGTGCCGTGACCGGGCATCTTGTTGGCTTTACCAACGTTGATGGTCAGGGGCTGGAAGGTATTGAACTGGCCTATAATGAAAGTTTGCGCGGCCATCCAGGTAAAGATCAGGTCATCCGAGATGCCTCAGGGCATGTCATTGAGCACGTCAGCAATATAGAAAGAGCGGCCGATGGCGAAGACCTGGTGTTAAGTATCGACAGTCGTATTCAGTATCTGGCCTATCGTTCACTTAAAAAAGCCGTTGTTGAGCACAGGGCTAAGAGTGCAAGTGCGATTGTTGTTGATGTAAAAAGTGGGGAGATTCTGGCGATGGTAAATGAGCCAGGTTACAACCCCAATGACCGGAGCCAGTTACGTAGCAGCCGTTTCCGAAATCGTGCCGTGACCGATAGTTTTGAACCCGGCTCCACAGTTAAGCCCCTGACTGTCGTGGCAGCGCTTGAAAATCACTATGTGACACCGAACTCTATTGTTGAAACGGATGGCGGCAAGATGAAACTTGCGCGATACACCATCCGCGATACCCATGATTACGGAAACCTTAGTGTCTCCAATGTGATCATGAAATCAAGCAATGTTGGCGCTGCAAAAATGGCACTGCAACTTAAAAATAATGAACTGTGGTCAGTGCTTGATGGTGTTGGTTTTGGTCATTTACCCAGCTCGGGTTTGCCAGGCGAGGTAAAGGGTGCACTCAGCCATTATTCTGACTGGCGAGATATACGTAGAGCAACCATAGGTTACGGTTATGGTCTTTCAGTTACTCCATTGCAACTGGTTCAGGCTTACGCCACATTGGCCAATGATGGTGAGAAACTTTCCCTGAGCATACTTCGACGAAGTGGAAAAATTAGTGGAAATCAAGTTATTACAGCTAAGGCTGCAAAACAGGTGCGCAATATGTTGCAAATGGCGGTGAGTGATGACGGAACAGGTAGAAATGCTCGCATACCTATGTACCACGTTGCCGGCAAGACGGGTACCTCGCGCAAGGCAGAAGGTAAAGGTTATTCAAAACTCTATAACGCGGTATTTGCCGGCATGGCTCCAGCATCAAATCCACGACTTGCCATGGTAGTGGTGGTCAATGAACCCGGTGCTGGAAAATATTATGGCGGTACAGTTGCCGCACCAGTATTTGCCAGTGTAATGACAGGGGCTTTGCGTCTGCTTGATGTGGCTCCGGATGATATCTCTGAAGACAGGTTGCTGATGGCTACGCGGTCTACTCTGGCTGGTCAGGAGATTGAAAGGTGAACCTGGCGATGAGCAGCGCACAGAACACTTATAGACTGTCGGATCTTTTAGCTGGCATTGCAAATGTGGGCGCAGGTGAAAACGTGCTGGTGGCCGGTATAGAGATAGACAGTCGGAAAGTTTCACCTGGAGATTTGTTTATTGCGTTGCCAGGGACTCGTCAGCACGGCAACACCTATATAGATGCAGCCATCAGGCAAGGTGCTATTTCCGTAATTTATGATGCGTCAACGGAATTACCTGCGGACCTTGATTCTGAAATACCGCTGATAAAAATTACAGATATCTCTCAGCAGGCAGGTTTCATTGCCAGCCGCTTTTACAATGAGCCAAGCAAAAGTATGCGAGTGACTGGTATCACAGGCACTAATGGCAAGACGACTTGTTGTGTATTGCTGGCCCAGGCTTATAAATATCTCGGTGCCAGACCAGGCCTCATTGGGACACTGGGCATGGGGCTGTGGGGAGAGATGGCAGCATCCACACACACCACACCCGATGCAGTGACACTGCAAAGGCAGCTGTCTGTGCTACGTGAGCAGGGTAGCGATGAGCTGTTGATGGAAGTCTCATCTCATGGACTGGAACAGGGTCGAGTATGCGGCACAGATTTTAATATTGCCGTGTTGACTAATTTAAGCCAGGATCATCTGGATTACCATGGCAGCATGCAGGACTATGCTGCTGCAAAAGCAAAACTTTTTCAGCAGCGTGAACTAGAGGTTGCCATTATCAATGCTGATGACGACTTCGGCAGGCAGCTTCTGGCTGGGACCATCAATGCCAGGAGAGTTTTCAGTTATGGCTTAGATGATGGCGATGTACGTGCCTTGCAGATCGAGCTTCATCCAGCGGGTTTAAAATTGCTTGTCGATTCACCCTGGGGCGAGTTGCATATCAACAGTAAACTGATGGGGCGCTTTAATGCCTATAACCTGCTTGCCTGTGCAGCAGTTTTACTTGCTACAGGGCATAAACCTGATGAGGTAGGCCAGGCGCTATCTGTTGCAGAATCAGCAGCCGGGCGTATGCAATGCTTCAGCTCAGGCCGTGCGACCGTCGTTGTTGACTTTGCCCATACGCCGGATGCTTTGCAGCAGGCCTTGACCGCTCTGCGTGAACATATTCCAGCTCGGCGTCTTATCTGTGTCTTTGGCTGCGGTGGTGACCGTGATCAGGCTAAACGGCCCATTATGGGCAGGATAGCCGAACAATTATCTGATGTCGTCATCATTACCGACGACAATCCTCGTTTTGAAAACGCGTCCTCGATCCGTGCTGATATTGCTGCAGGCATGCACCAACCTGTAATTGATATAGCTAATCGCCGGCAGGCCATCGAAGCCGCATGGGATATGGCTGAGCAAAATGACATTGTTCTCATCGCTGGCAAAGGCCACGAATCCACGCAGCAGGTGGGTGAGCTGAAAATACCGTTCAGTGATAGTGAAGTTGTATCAGCATTACTGTCTGAATTGCAGTCTGAATCATCATGGGAGGCTGAATGATGCTGTCTCAGCTAAGTACTATCGTTGATGGAGGCCTGATCGGGCCAGATGTGGCGTTTGATTCAGTCAGTATAGACAGTCGTACTATTACTAGTGGTGCCTTGTTTGTCGCACTAAAAGGGCCAAATTTTGATGGACATGATTATATTGGTCGGGCACGGGAGAAGGGTGCTGCGGCCGCTCTTGTTTCTGAAGCAGCGGCTGACAGCTTGCCTGCAGTCAAGGTAGAAGATACCCGTCTGGCTCTCGGCACACTTGCAGCTAACTGGCGATCTGATTTCAATATACCTATCGTGGCGGTTACCGGAAGTAACGGCAAGACCACCGTCAAAGAGATGCTGAGTAGTATTTTTATGCGGGCATGTAATGGTGAAAAAGATGCTGTGCTGTCGACCATTGGCAATCTGAATAATGATCTGGGTCTACCATTGACCCTGCTGAGATTGCGTCAGTCCCATCGTTATGCCGTCACTGAGATGGGCATGAACCATCCCGGTGAACTGACTTACCTGACCTCCATAGCACGGCCGGATGTTGCTGTAATAACCAATGCAGCGGCTGCACATCTGCAGGGACTGCAGTCTGTAGAAGGGGTAGCACGGGCTAAATCCGAGATTTTTTCAGGCGTTAAAAGCGGTGGCACGGCAGTAATCAATGAAGATGATGAATACGCTAAGCTGTGGCGTGAGTTTGCAGAGGATTTAAAAATTATTGGATTCAGCTTATTGCATGATACCGATGTGACTGCCGAATTTGATCTTTATAAGGATCACAGCAGGGTTCTTCTTCATACGCCCTGGGGTGATGCCAAAGCCCGTCTGGCTTTGCCTGGGAAACATAATGTTGCCAATGCCCTGGCTGCTGTGGCGGCTGCAGGGTCGGTTGGTGTGGGCCTGGCTGATATCGTCGCGGGACTGGAAGATTGGCAGGGTGTGAAAGGCCGTCTGCAGTCAATAATGATTAATGGTCTGCATGTCATCGATGACAGCTATAACGCCAATCCTGCATCCATAAAGGCTGCTCTTGAAGTACTGTCTATGCAAACAGGAATGAAGGTGTTTGTGATGGGCGACATGGGTGAGCTGGGTGAGAAATCTGCATCATTTCACGAACAGGCCGGGCTGATGGCAAAGGAGATGGGTGTGGATGCCTGTTACACCCTGGGTCAGCAAGCTGCCCTCACTGCGCAGGCGTTCGGCAATCATGCTCAATCATACAGTGAAGCAGAACAACTCGTTGCTGCGCTGGCAAAGGAGCTGCGTGCGAACAGGGGGCGACCGATTAATATTCTGGTCAAGGGTTCAAGGGCAATGAAAATGGAACAGGTCATTGAGTTACTTGATAAAAACGGTGTGAGGGACTAAGCGGTGCTTCTATACCTATTTGAAAAACTGGCGGAAAACTACAGCGGCTTTAATGTATTCCAGTACCTGACTTTGCGTGGTGTTCTCAGCGTAGTGACTGCGTTGTTCATAAGTCTGTTACTGGGGCCGGCGATGATACGTAAACTGGGTAGTCATCAGATCGGTCAGGTGATCCGTGATGATGGGCCACCGACACATTTCGACAAGGTGGGCACACCAACAATGGGCGGTGCATTAATTCTTGTTGCTATCGCAATATCTACCTTGTTGTGGGCAGATCTGAGTAATCGTTTTGTCTGGGTTGCACTGCTGGTCACTGTTGCCTTCGGCATTATTGGCTGGGTAGATGATTACCGCAAGATTGTTGATAAAGATACACATGGCATGGGCTCAGGTCCAAAGTTTTTCTGGCAATCCGTAGCGGGTGGCGGTGCGGCAGTATACCTCTATAGTACAGCTCAATCGCCAGCAGAAATAAGCCTGATTGTTCCCATTTTTAAAGACGTTGTTATTTACCTTGGGCCCTGGTTTATCCTGCTTGCTTACTTGATGATCGTAGGTACCAGCAATGCAGTAAATCTTACCGATGGCCTTGATGGCCTGGCTATTATGCCAACTGTCATGGTGGCCGGTGGCCTGGGTGTGTTTGCCTACGTGACGGGGCATTCTGTGTTCGCAGGTTACCTCGGCATTCCTTACATCCCGGGTGTTGGGGAGTTGCTGATATTTTGTTCAGCCCTGGTCGGTGCCGGCCTTGGTTTTCTCTGGTTCAATACTTATCCGGCACAGGTCTTCATGGGTGATATTGGAGCACTGTCTTTGGGTGCGGCATTGGCTATCGTAGCTGTCATGGTCAGGCAGGAAATTGTATTGCTGGTGATGGGTGGGGTTTTCGTGATGGAAACGGCTTCAGTCATTTTGCAGGTGGCTTCATTCAAGCTGACCGGCAAACGAATCTTTCGCATGGCGCCTTTACATCATCATTTTGAATTAAAGGGCTGGCCTGAACCACGCGTTATTGTCCGTTTCTGGATAATTACTCTGGTCCTGGTCGCCATTGGTCTGGCAACACTTAAAGTACGTTGAAACGATTTATTAATAAAACAGATGATTAGTCAGCAAACACACTACATTAACTCAACACCATCGGTGCATTTTATGCCCATGGGTGGTGAGTCTGGCTCGTTTTCAGGACACAAAGAAATGAATCGGGTTTGTCAGTTACAGGGAAATCCGACTCATGCTGTCATTATTGGACTTGGCCGTTCTGGGTTGGTGACGGCCGTATTTCTTAGCAAGAATGGTCTGGACGTAGATGTCTACGACTCCAGCATGGAACCTGCTCTAAGTGAACAGCTGCAGCAACAGGCGCCTGCTGTTCAACTTATCTGCGGCAGCCTGGCCGTCGAGCGCTGGTCTGAAAATAGTCTGCTGGTGGTTTCACCGGGAGTGCCTCTGACTCATCCTGATCTGGCACCGTTGCTGGAAAATGGCATTCGTCCGGTAGGTGATATTGAATTATTTGCACAGTGTGTGCAGTCACCTGTCATTGCCATCACCGGCTCCAATGGAAAGTCTACGGTGACAGTGTTGCTTGGCGAAATCTTGAAACATGCAGGACGCAGGGTCGCAGTTGGTGGAAATATCGGGGTGCCGGTCCTCGAATTACTTGATGACCAGAAAAACGATATTTATGTACTGGAACTTTCCAGCTTCCAGCTTGAAACCACATGGACACTGAATCCTGTCATCGCAACGGTGTTGAATGTTGCTGCTGATCACATGGATCGTTATACGAGTATGGATGACTACATAAGCAGTAAAGCGAAAGTCTTCAACGGCAATGGCAAGATGTTATTAAATGCGGATGACCCCGCTACAGAAAGTCTGTTGCAAGCCGGTCGAGAAAAAATCTTCTTCGGTTCATCTGCACCAGTATCTGATAAAGATTATGGCTTGTCGGAGCTTGATGGTTCTCTTTATTTATTCAGAGGTACTCAATCTCTGATGGCGGCAAATGAGATTCATCTTACCGGACATCACAACCTGCTTAATGTACTTGCCGCATGGGCCCTTGCCAGCAATATCGGCATAGAAGATCACATCATTAAAGACGCTGTTGCAAAATTTAGCGGATTACCTCATCGCATGGAATGGCTGGCTTCAGTAGATGATGTGGACTGGATCAATGATTCAAAAGG
>JAUVSB010000041.1 GCA_030597275.1 Gammaproteobacteria bacterium | reverse complement strand
GAAGAATCTTTCATTTTATGGCGGCTACGCACCATGTCCAACACAGGGATGCCTTCAGTAATACAGATAACCAGTTCAATATCGGCATCAACGGCTTCATCTATGGCGGCAGCAGCAAAGGCAGGGGGCACGTAAATGACAGAGACATTTGCCCCGGTCTCCTGTTTGGCTTCAACAACCGTGTTGTAGACAGGAATATTTTCGAACTCCTGACCACCTTTACCCGGTGTAACACCGGCAACATAAGCCTGTTTGCCATTGGCGTAGGCAGCACTATGGTGGGTGTGACACTGTCCTGTCTTACCGGTAATGCCCTGGGTCAGTACGCGGGTGCTTTTATCAATTAATATCGACATCAGGGCTGTCCTCCCGCAGCATCTACCGCTTTTTTAGCCGCATCTGCCATGTCATCTGCTGCAATGATACTTAATCCGGATTCTGCAAGCAGTTGTTTGCCCTGTTCTGCATTGGTGCCTTCGAGGCGTACGACCAGAGGAATACTCAGGTGAGTTTCCCTTGCCGCAGTAATCAGGCCCTCTGCAATGATGTCACAGCGCATGATGCCACCGAAAATATTCACCAGGATGGCTTTGATGTGAGGGTTTTTCAGCATCAGCTGAAAGGCATTGGTGACTTTTTCTACGCTTGCACCGCCGCCGACATCTAAAAAGTTGGCCGGTTCACTGCCATAGAGCTTGATGATATCCATGGTTGCCATGGCAAGGCCTGCACCGTTAACCATGCAGCCGATATTACCATCAAGCGGGATGTAGCTGAGGTCGTGTTTTGCTGCTTCAATTTCATCCGGCTCCTGCTCATCAGGGTCATTGAGTTCATTGATTTCAGGATGACGGTAGAGTGCATTGTCATCAAAGTTCATTTTTGCATCCAGTGCGATGACATCACCTGCAGGAGTAATGACCAGTGGATTGATTTCTACCAGAGAGGCATCTTTTTCTATGAACAACTGTAACAGTGTATTGAATAGCTCAATTGCCTGAGTTTTAGTTTTGCCCGTAAGCCCGAGTTTTTCTGCAATGGATGCGAGCTCTGCCTGATCAAAACCAGACTCACTATCAGCATAGGCGGTGAGAATTTTCTCAGGTGTGGCCGCAGCCACTTCCTCAATTTCTGTTCCACCTTCGGTGCTAACCAGCAGGGCGATCTGCTGGCGACTGCGATCAACCAGCATGCCGGCATACAATTCACGGCCTATTTCAACGCCTTCCTCGACCAGCAGACGTTTAACGATGCGCCCCCCTGGTCCCGTTTGTTTACTGACCAGGTTCATGCCATGAATGCTGTTTGCATACTGACTTACTTCGTCAATTGAGCTGGCGACTTTGACCCCACCGGCCTTACCTCTACCCCCAGCATGAATTTGTGCCTTGACGACCCATAGTTCGCCGCCAAGTTTTTCAGCCGCGCTTATGCATTCATCAGGACTCATGCATGGGTATCCCGCAGGGACAGGGATTTTATATTCGGCAAGTAATGCCTTGGCCTGGTATTCATGTATGTTCATTTATTTAATAAAATCAATGTAATATAAATATTATCTTAGTGGATTAATAACAATTCTTTTAGCTATTTTTGTCAGGGAATATTTGAACCGGGAACGGTGATGCTTCATAATTGTCATATTGTTAACCCTGGCCCTAATGATAGCCCATGTTGACCACTTTATTAAAAGCAAAATTGCACGGTGCACGTGTCACACATTCTGAACTTGAGTATGAAGGCTCCTGTGCGATAGATAGCGCCTTGTTGAAAGCCTCAGGCATACATGAATACGAACAGATTCAAATATACAACGTCACCAATGGCGAACGTTTTACAACCTACGCCATTCAGGCAGAGTCGGGTTCCGGTATCATATCCGTCAATGGTGCCGCTGCGCACAAGGCAAATCCGGGTGATAAATTGATCATATGTTCTTATGCGGCTCTCGATGAAGCAGAAATGAAGGTTTTCAAGCCCGTTCTCGTCTATCTCGACGAAATGAATGCCATCACCCGCATCGGCAACCAGATTCCTGTTCAGGCGGCTTAGCACGTCGTTTTAGGTATTACGCTTTACTGTTTTACGTAACCCCTAATACGTAAAACGTAATACATTCTTTTAAAATCCATCCTTCCACAGTCGCAAATACCTGAAGCAGTCCTCGCTGTTCTCTATTTTCTGTCCTGAATGCTGTGCTACGGCTTTCATGATGCTTTCTTTGTCTGTGCGCAGGAACGGGTTGTAGCGAATTTCCTGATCAATGGTAAAAGGAAGTGTAGGCTGGTTTCTTTCTCTCAGGGTTTTAGCTTCGTTTAGACGTAGTTGAATTTCTTCATTGCCGGGTTCTACTGTCTGTGCAAAATGTAAATTGTCAATTGTATATTCGTGTGCACAGTAGATGGTGGGGTTGCGTGGGAGCTTTGCTATTCGTTGTAGCGAGGCATGTAACTGGGCGGCTGTTCCATCAAATAATCGTCCGCAGCCTGCACTGAATAATGTATCGCCACAGAAAAACATGCCATCGGTTAAATAACCTATATGCCCGGCAGTGTGACCGCTCAGGTCTATGACTTCAAAATCCAGGTCGAATTCAGGTAGCTTAAACTTGTCATTCACATTCAGGGCAGTTGTCAAACAGGGGATATATTCAGTTGATGGACCGTATACCGGAAGCTCGTAATCATGAACGAGTTTTTCAATACCGTTTACATGGTCCCAGTGCCGATGCGTGACGAGTATAGCCACGGGTTTGATATCTTCCTGATCAAAATACGATTTACAGGGTTCAGATGACCCTGGGTCAATAATAATTGCCGTTGAATCATTATTATTGATAATTAGCCAGATGTAGTTATCAGACAGGCTAGGTATTGCTTTTATTCTGATTGTCATCGTGCCAGGCTACTGATAGTCATAATATCTGTGTGAGTTTCATTCATTTAATCATTCAAAAGCTTGATTCTGACATATTATTCCATTACTTTGGCTGTTTTATAGCTAGGGGTGCTCTATCTGTTCGATGGAGCTGAGAAAACACCCTTTGAACCTGATCCTGGACACTATGATAAATGACCAGGGAGTAGGGAAGCTGGCAGTTCATTTGCCGCTCTTCCTGAAAGAAATCCACCAGAGGTGACAAGATGAGCGCAAAACCCGAAGAATTCCTTAGCCAGAATGCGACAGTCGATAAGGCTTCCGTCGCTGATTTCCCCGGCTCACAAAAAATCTATGTAGAAGGGTCACGACCTGATATACGTGTGCCTATGCGCGAGATTAGCCTGAGTGACACCCGGCTAAATGACGGTGTAGAAAAGAACTCCCCCGTAGTGGTTTACGATACATCCGGCCCCTATACCGACCCGGCTGTAAAAATTGATATCCAGAAAGGACTTGCTGCACTACGAGAGAACTGGATAGAGGAACGTAATGATACAGAGTTATTGACAGGTCTCAGTTCCGAGTTTGGCTTGCAGCGTGAAGCAGATGAAAAGCTGGATGGCCTGAGGTTTGCTCACCGCCGTACACCCAGGAGGGCGAAAGACGGTGCCAATGTCAGCCAGATGCACTATGCCAAACAGGGCATCATTACTCCTGAAATGGAGTTCATTGCCATACGCGAGAATATGCGTCTTGAAGAGCATGCCGAGGCAATAGTAAATCAACATCCAGGTGAAAGTTTTGGCGCTGCCATTCCTGCCCGTATTACACCTGAATTTGTCCGTGATGAAGTAGCTAAAGGTCGCGCCGTTATACCTGCCAATATCAACCATCCGGAACTTGAACCGATGATTATCGGGCGAAATTTCTTGGTCAAGATCAATGCCAATATTGGGAATTCTGCGATCACCTCATCTATTGAGGAAGAAGTGGATAAAATGACCTGGTCGACACGCTGGGGCGGCGATACAGTGATGGATTTATCAACCGGCAAGAATATCCACGAAACGCGTGAATGGATACTGAGGAATTCTCCTGTTCCTATTGGAACAGTACCTATTTACCAGGCGCTGGAAAAGGTCAATGGCGTAGCTGAAGATCTCACCTGGGAGATTTATAGAGATACGCTGATAGAACAGGCAGAGCAGGGTGTCGATTACTTTACCATCCATGCTGGAGTGCGCCTGGCTTATGTTCCAATGACGGCTAAACGTACGACAGGCATAGTTTCGCGCGGTGGCTCTATCCTCGCAAAATGGTGTCTGGCACACCATGAAGAGAACTTTCTATATACACATTTTGAAGATATCTGCGAGATTATGAAGGCCTACGATGTGTCTTTCTCGCTGGGTGATGGTTTACGCCCCGGCTCAGCGGCTGATGCCAATGATGAGGCACAATTTGCGGAACTGGAGACACTGGGTGAATTGACTAAAATTGCCTGGAAACATGACGTGCAGACAATCATTGAAGGCCCCGGGCATGTGCCGATGCATATGATCAAGGCCAATATGGATAAACAGCTGGAGGCCTGCGGAGAGGCACCATTCTATACTTTAGGTCCGCTGGTGACGGATATTGCACCCGGTTATGATCACATCACCTCCGGTATCGGTGCCGCCATGATCGGATGGTACGGGACGGCCATGCTCTGTTATGTCACACCCAAGGAGCATCTGGGGCTGCCTAACAAAGATGATGTAAAAGAAGGCATTATTACCTACAAGATCGCGGCCCACGCGGCAGATCTCGCGAAAGGGCATCCGGGTGCACAGATCCGTGACGATGCCATGTCCAAGGCACGATTTGAATTCCGCTGGGAGGACCAGTTTAATCTTGGTCTTGATCCGGATCGTGCGCGTCAATACCATGATGAAACGATGCCCAAAGAGGCACATAAAGTAGCTCATTTTTGCTCTATGTGTGGACCCAAGTTCTGCTCAATGAAAATCAGCCAGGAAGTACGAGAGTATGCAGCAAAACAGGGTCTGGACGATGTCGAAAAAGCAGTCGACAGTGGAATGGAGGAAATGGCTGTAGAATTCAAGAAGCAGGGTAGCGAAATTTATCGTGAGGTCTAGGTCTGACCGAAATTATTTCACAAATAATGATGATCTGGATCAAAGAGCAGCAGATTAATTTATGAGAGATTGAAACTGGAACCAGTTATAAGGAGATCAATCGAATGACAGATAACACTGACAGCCAGCTTGCTAATGCAGACATGATTCGCAATTCACCACTAGGAAATGAATTGTCTGACAGCCAATGCCAGGCCCTTTCTGACAAAGTGACGGTAATGGGTCTGAAAGAGGGCCAGATCCTGATTGAGGAGGGAGAGAAAGACAACAGCCTCTATGTCATCATCTCTGGCCACCTGGAAGTTCTGATCAATTCTACCGGCGGTGACCTTGTCACATTACATCTGTTGCGTGAGGGCGACATGGCTGGCGAACTTGGCTTTCTTGATGGCCGTCCACATAGTGCCAGCCTGCGCGCCGTGGGTAATTGTACCGCTATAGTATTGACGCGTGAAGATTTTGAATCGTTCATCGATCAGGATCCAGATCTGATGTACAAGGTTATGCGGGCCATCATCCGTACGGTGCACAGTATTCTGTGCGATATGAACAAGTCTCATGTTGAGATGAATAACTACATCTATAAACAGCACGGACGCTACTGATTATTTGATAAAAATTATTGTTTCAGTTCTTTTTCTTGCTATCGCCCTGATCGTCGGGCGACTGGTATTTCTTTCGCTAACTTCTAAGGCTCCAGATACGAAACTGGTGAATGGAACACTGCGACCCTGTCCCCAGACTCCCAATTGTGTATCCAGCGAAGAGCAGGGTGACTCGAAAGGCATAGCTCCGTTATCATTTAATTCAACGACTGAGAAAGCCTGGCAAACGCTGAGAGTAGCAATTAAGCAATCTGGCGGTGTAGTAAGGCAAGATGATAATTCATACCTGTGGGCGACCTATACAAGTAGAGTCTTTCGATTTGTCGATGATATGGAGTTCATGATGGTGCCCGAGATGAATATCATTCACGTTCGATCAGGATCAAGAGTTGGACATTCTGATCTTGGGGTCAACAGAAAGAATGTCGAAAAATTACGTAAACAATTCAATCTAGATGACGCATAAACAAAATAGAATTTATCTCTTCAGTAGAACCTAAAAGCAATCGTTCTGAACAAAACACAACTCGCAAAAAACAGCATATTATATTAGAATATCAGGTTATATTAATTTATTGTGGGTAAGGGTAGTGAGCGATTTTGTTAACAATAATTTAAAAAACCTGATTGCAGGTTTCATCTTTATCCTCTTTGGACTCTGGCTGGCAACTGTCGTTCCCACTATCGAGATTGCCTGGGTCACAGCGCTACTGCTCCTGACTATCTACCTGTTTGCCTTTGAGATTGTTGGTGTCGATGTGGCGGCAATTTCAATTATGGTGCTGCTGGGTTTGTCTTCGCTCTTATTTCCCTGGATGGGATTGCAGGAGGCCCTGGTCGACCCGCAATATTTATTTCGTGGTTTCTCCAGTAATGCGGTAATGTCGATCGTTGCGGTGATGATTATTGGTGCAGGCCTTGATAAAACAGGCTTGATGAATTCTGTTGCAGCCTTCATTCTGAAAGTCGGCGGCAAGACAGAAAAGCGTATTATTCCTATCATTTCCAGTACCGTAGCCGTCATTTCTTCATTTATGCAGAATGTGGGTGCCGCAGCACTGTTTATTCCTGTTGTCAGTCGGATTTCTGCCCGCTCAGGTCTGCCTATGTCGCGTCTGCTGATGCCTATGGGGTTCTGCGCCATTCTTGGTGGTACCGTCACCATGGTTGGTTCCTCACCATTAATTCTTCTGAATGATCTCATCCTCACTTCAAATCATGCCTTGCCTGAAGATCAGCAGATGGAATTGTGGTCACTGTTTTCTGTCACCCCGGTCGGCATCGCCCTGGTAGTTACGGGAATTATCTATTTTGTTGTAGCTGGAAAATTCATCTTGCCAAAGGTAAGTAAAGACACTGGGTCTGTTGCCGCTACAACGATGGGGTATTTCCAGGATGTCTATGGTATCGATTATGAGATGACCGAGGTGTGCTCCCATGAAGGATCGCCTTTGACAGGCAAGATGCTCGACGAGATTGAACGAGACTATTCAATTCGTATTATTGCTACACAACGTCCGGATGGAGAAACACGTGTCGGTCCAGGGTCTCTGGCAAGAGACCTGGCGCTGGAAGGAAAGATGGCACTTTGTATTCTCGCTTCTCCTGTAAATTTAAAGAATTTCATCGATAGTAATGAACTGACCGTTCATGACGAAATGGAAGTCTTTACTGAATCCCTCGCAACGACCAGGGCAGGTATCGCAGAAGTGGTTATCCCGCCGGGTTCAAACCTGGTTGGGAAGAGTGCACGAGATGTCTGGTTGCGTAAGGTTTACGGCATAGCCATGGTTGCATTGCACCGTAATGGTGAAACCATGCGTGAAGGAGAAGGCATAAGGGATATGCCATTACAGGCAGGTGATACGCTCGTTGTTCACACCCAGTGGGATGCACTGGTTCGTCTTGAATCAGATCGCAACTTTGTTGTTGTGACGACAGAATTTCCTCATGAAGATCTGCGTCCGCATAAATTGGGGTGGGCATCCCTGTTTTTTGGCCTTGCTCTCTTTCTTGTTCTTTTTACCGATCTTCGTCTGTCTATTGCTCTACTTACCGGTGCTATCGGCATGATTCTGTCCGGTGTATTGAGTATTGACGAGGCCTATGAGGCCATATCATGGAAAACTGTTTTCCTGCTGGCAAGTTTAATACCATTGGGTCTGGCCGTTGAAACCACGGGTACAGCAAAGTGGATTGCTGATCAGACACTAACGGTGGTGGGTGCCCAGCCAATCTGGGTGATACAGTCTTCAGTTGCAGTATTGGCGACCTTCTTTACATTAGTAATGTCGAATGTGGGCGCCACGGTATTACTGGTTCCACTGGCAGTAAATATTGCCATTGGCGTGGGAGCGAGTCCTGCAGTATTTGCGCTTACCGTCGCAATTGCTACATCAAACTCATTTCTAATCCCTACACATCAGGTAAATGCGCTGATTATGGGGCCGGGTGGTTATAGAGTGCCTGACTTCCTGAAGGCAGGTGGGATTATGACCGTGCTGTTCCTGGTAGTCATGATGGTGATGATGACGCTGGTGTTTTAAAAAGACGTATTACGGCACTGCTTTCCAATATACTCCCTCGCCCTTTGGGAGAGGGCTGGGGTGGGGGGGAATTGATAGGTTAGAGATTGATTATTTTAACCCCTCATCCTGACCTTCTCCCCTCAGGGGAGAAGGAATGTTATTCAACTAAAACTGTGCTCTTCATCAGGGAACTTCCTGCTTCGTACATCATCTGCATATGTCTTGATCGCCGTCTGGATATCAGGACTTTCCTGCATGAAGTTTTTCGCAAAGCGAGGTGGTTTACCCGGTGTGATGCCGAGTAAATCCTGAAGTACCAGTATTTGACCATCGCAAGCATTGCCGGCACCAATACCTATCACGGGTATCTCGGTATTGGCGGAAATCTCTGCTGCCAGTTTTTGTGGTACACATTCCAGAAGTATTATGTCAGCGCCCGCCTGTTCAAGGGCAGCTGCTTCCTCAATCATCAGTGTGGCGGCTGCCTGATTCCGGCCCTGGACCCGGTAGCTGCCTGATTTATAGATTGACTGTGGTTTCAGGCCAATATGTGCACATACTGGGATATCGTGGCGGCTAAGGGCTTCAACTATGGGCAGCTGGTCCATCCCACCTTCCAGCTTAACCATATGAGCACCGGCGTCCTGCAGGGCCAAAGTAGCACTATCCAGGGCGCGTTCTACACTGGCATAACTCATAAAAGGCATGTCCATGATGAGCAGGGCTCTTTCCACACCCTTACTTACAATCGAAGTGTGATAAAGCATATCTTCCATGCTTACAGGGATGGTGGTTTGATGACCCTGGATGACCATACCAAGAGAATCTCCGACGAGGATGATTTCCACGCCAGATTGATCGAGTAATCTGGCGAAACTGTAGTCATAGGCAGTCAGAGCAACAATGGGCTGCTTCAGTTGTTTCATTTTTTTTAAAGCAGGTAAATTGAGCCTGCTAGTTGTAGTCTGAACGCTCATGTTTTGTTAGTAATGTTTCTCAGTGTTATCAGTTCCTTCCTGGTTGAAGCCACTGATGTGTTAAAAAAGTTGAGTTCAGTATCATTGAGTTCCAGCTCAATGATTTTTTCCATGCCGTTTTCACCAAGCACTGCGGGAACACCGATAGTAATGTCTTCCTGTCCGTATTCACCCTGCAGATAAGCGACAGTGGGTAAAACTGATTTACGATTGTAAGCGATAGCTTCTACCATTTCAGCAATAGCCGCTGCGGGGGCATCGAAGGCACTGCTATTTCCCTTTAAGGCCAGGATTTCGGCTCCGCCAGTGCGAGTACGTTGAATAATCTTGTCAATTTTTTCAGCGCTCAGAAAGTGTTCAATGCCTATTCCTGAGATGGTTGTGAAACGAGTCATCGGCACCATAGCATCACCATGTCCCCCCATCACCATGGCATTGATGTATTTTGCTGATAAGCCTGTTTCCATCGCTACAAAGGCAGCCATGCGTGAGGAGTCCAGTACACCGGCCTGTCCCATGACACGGCTTCTGTCCCAGCCTGTACGCTTGATTGCGTGATAGGTGAGGGTATCTACAGGCTTGCTGACCAGCAGCAGCATGG
>JAUVSB010000056.1 GCA_030597275.1 Gammaproteobacteria bacterium | reverse complement strand
GAATTTCCTTTTATTCTTCTTTGTTAATGCCCGTTCAAATAGATCAGCGGTAAACGCTTTTTTGACCATCTCAGGATCATGCCCGCCCCGCCACAGGTGCTGCCGCGCATTGCGTACAACCCCACCCTCTACCAGCGGTCGCTCAACAGCAGGCATATGGCATTCAACACAACCTAATGAGGCGATATCTTTAACCGATAATTCACCAACATTGTTATCGACATTACTGGATGATTGAATCTCAGCGACCGTGCCACAGGGTGGGAAACGGAAGAAAGTATCCCAGCGATCCCCCTCCACAACATGGCAGCGGACACAGACCTCATTCGCGCTGTCCAGTTTCTTTACCGGATGCGGTGTATTGGTATTACCGAGTACACCCACTATTTTCCCGTCGCGGTAGTGACAGGCTGCACAGGTCACACCTTCATGCTGAAGTTCAGGATCAAAATCCGGGTTATCCTCCATGATGGGATCATACTTGTCTCTATCACGGTAACCCAGAACTTTATGTGGCAACTGTCGGTCTAGCGGGGTGTGGCACGAACGGCAGATATGCTGGCTATTATCAAACTTCCAGTCGGCCTGAAAATAGGGGTCAGTCCAGGCCTGGCTGTGTATGGTCGTCTGCCATTCCGTATAAAATTCCCTGTGACAGACAGCACACTCTTCGGCTTTCAACTTGCCTAATATTTCAGGCACCTGGGATGTGATTACTGGCTCGGCGAAACGATCGTCGATAACGAATATATTCATCGGGCGAATGAAGCGCCATGATAAAAAGATGATGAATCCGAGAATAATAATTATAAAATAACGTTTTCTCATATCAGTATCATTTGCCCAGACGACGTAACTCGCCAAGATTGTCCTTGATGCGCAACAAATCACCATCCAGTGCAGGCTGGCCGTGCCACCATTGATAATCAGGTGATTGATGGCCGGCACCAAGATAAACATTTCTTAGATGCTGCTGCATTTTCATTAATTGCCTGTTGGCAGTCGCCAGTTTTTCTGCACCGAATTCTGTTGTTGCCTGCTCGATCAGATTATTCGCTTCACGGTATTTTTTGCGGGCAATCTCAAGCATGCCCTCACCATTGCTAAACAAGCGGCTGATATAGCGGGGTGAATGACAATCCTGGCATACAGTACTCATGCTATCTGTAACATATTTCGTTTCCAGATCGTTCATAAGATCATGTCTTACAGTCGTACTCACGTTATGATTACTCTTATGCATATGGCAGTAACCGCATCCGGGTGCACGATAATTTGCTAAGACAAAGGGCAGGTTCCAGTCATAACTATTTTTTTCCAGTTTCATTAATGTGCCGTGTTTTGAGCTTGAATAGCTATGTACAACAGAGGCTTCTTTTCCACCATGGCATGGTATACAAGTTTGATCGTGGCGTGATTTGACAACAGCATCTTCATGAATACCACCATGGCAACTAATACAGTCAACGACAGGTATTATTTTTGCATGGGCACTGTTACGCCAGTCATTGATCAATTGTTTGTTTTCATTTTCGTGGCATTGGATGCAGACCTTGTTTTCGGAAATTATTGATGTCGGAACTATATTTTTATCGGCGAAAACCTGTGAGCTGAACATACTTACTATGAAAATGTAAAAAATCTGACGAACATAGGTGAAGCCGCACCTACAGTTAGCATTAGCAATATTCTCAGTAGCTCCGCATCTTTGCATTAAGAACAAAAAGTGACAGAAGCAGGCAAGCATTAGTTATGCTCCCTGTTGTATTCAGTATATTCGCCATTGAACCAAAGCTTTTCAGGATTTTCTCGTCTTCCCTTATCTTTCTCGTCTTCACCGAGAGTATGGAGTTTTTCAGCCTTGCGTTTTATTTTTTCCAGGCTCTTGTCCATGGCATCATGTCCTTTGATGATGAAAGAAGGATCCCCATGGGCAGAACCTTTATATGCGGCCAGGTTCTCAAAGTACCACATTTCAAAATAGTCACGCTCTATGGCAGAAGTATTATAGAAAGCAGATGCCTGCCCCTCAAAAAAACCAATACGTTCGTACTGCATTAGATCCTTCGCTGAATCGGTGGGATATGGCGGCCGTTCTTTTGCCAACGGGTACAGGTAATTATCCGCACGCAATTCCTTCAGGATTTTTTCAGCGAGGTATAACTTGTTCCAGGCTCGTTTACGTTCTTTATCCATTTCTTTCAGCCTGTCTTCTGACCAGTCGGCTTCATGACAATCGCTGCATAGATTAATCCATTGCTTACGCTTGATTTCATTACCTGAAGTCAGTGGATTAATCTGTTTTATGCCAAATTTCCAGATCGATTTGTTTGCTACCTGGTGCTTACCTTCATCCATATGACAGTAAGCGCAGGTAGGTGCAGGATAGTTACCTTTTCTAAGAGGTTTTGACCAGTCCCAGGTTTCGCCTTCAGCAAGATATAACTGACCATGTTTGGAATGAAAATAGGTTTCATCATCAGGGTGAGGCGGTCCGCTATGGCAGGTAAGACAGGCTTCCGGTCGACGTGCTTCAGCCGCACTGAATTTGTGGCGGGTATGACAGGAGTCGCATTTTGTTGCAACCGAGTGACACTGTAAACAAGCGGTTACTTCCGCCTTGGGTTTATCGACAAAATGTTTTGCATCCAGTGCGCGTTCCATTGCCAGAGCATGACTTGGAAAACCAAAACGCTTTTCATCCTGAAACTGTTCATGTTGTGTTGTATGACAACTACCACATACATCCGGTGTAGGCATATGTAATTGTTCATGGTTACTGCCGTGGCAGTCGTTGCAAAAAACTTTTTCACTAAGCTGTGAATGAAGTGATTTCTTCCAGTCGTTGACTATGCCGGGTGTTAACGCACTATGGCATTCGATACATTGTTCACCACTGAATTCACCGACTACAGTGTCTACCGACTGGTAAAATTCTTTCGGGTTCCAGTAGGCAAATATAGCTTCTGGCAACCATTGCCTGGAATATAGTCCTGCACCTTCGCCGCCCTTGTTCCAGTTAACGTAGATAAATCCTGCAGGAACGCTGATAAGAGCAATAATCAATGGAACCCAGATATAGCGGGGTGGTTTTTTGCTCATTTTTTATTAATCAACTTGACCACACCCAGTGCGAGAAAAATCACGATACATGCCCATGCTATCAAGAGCCATGGATTTTCTGCCCCTTGCCGGGTCATGTTGATGACCTGGTCAGTATTTTCCATCAACATGGTGTGATCTTTTGTGTGATGAGCCCAGGCTGGATAATTCAGCAACAGGATAATTAACAAAATTAGCTTTTTCATGACCGACTCCCGGCAGCAATGGATGGGGCTTGTTTTTGATTAAATAAGCCTTGATAAGCTTTGTGTAAAACAAAATGAGAAGTGAGATTTTTTTCTATGCCTGCAGCTGCCTTACGACCTGCTGCAATGGCGGTGACAACCAGATCAGGACCATTGGTATTATCACCTCCTGCATAGATTTTTTCATGTGAGGTTTTACTGTCTTCATCAATGACAATCGCACCCCGATTATTAGTTTGTATACCTAGTTGTGTCATCCAGCTTGCAGGTTTATTAACCTGGCCTATAGCCAGAATCACAACATCACAATCAACAGGTTTCAGGTCATTACCGTTGATATCAAACATCATGCGTGTAACATTTTTATTACCCGATATTTTTACAGGCACATGTTCAGTCAGAAACTCAATGCCTTCTTCAAGTGCAGCCTGTTTTTCTTTTTTTGATGCACGCATTGCATCTATTGTGCCTCGATATGCAACTGTAACTTTTTCAGCACCCTGGCGAATGGCAGAGCGGGCACAATCCATGGCGCTATCTCCACCACCCAAAACCATGATCTTTTTTCCCATCATGGCCGAACCATTATTATTGATATTTACATCTGCGAGATAACTTATTGCATCCTTAACATTATCAAGCTCTTTACCTGGCAGCTCTATGTCACGGGAAGTTTGTGCCCCCATACCAAGAAAAACGGCATCAACATTTTGTAAAAGATTTTGCAGCAATGTCTCATCGACCTTTGTTCCAAGTTTAAAAGTAATGCCTTGCTGTTGAAGCAATACATGGCGGTGTTGCAATATTGTTTTATCCAGTTTGAAAGGAGGAACACCTGTTGCCAGAAGTCCGCCAATCTTGTTGTTCCTGTCGTAAACAGTCACCTCAAAGCCTTTTTTGTTTAATTCATCAGCACAGGCCAGACCTGCAGGTCCGGCGCCAATGATGGCAATGTGTTTATTATTATTTATATTCAGGTGTTTTATTTTTAAAGCAGGTTGCCAGTTTTCCTGAAATGCACTATTGACAAGGTATCGTTCAATAGCACCAATGGTTACTGCGCCTCCAGGCTCTCTGGATTTGGTACATGAACCTTCACAAAGTCTTTCCTGAGGGCAAAGAGTGCCACATACTTCTGGCAGGTTGCTGGTGCTATGAGCAATTTCCGCAGCCCGGATAATGTTTCCTGCCGCAACCTGTTCCAGCCATTCTGGTATGCGGTTCTGTAATGGACAGGCATTGATGCAACCAGGTAGTCCACAATCAAGACATCGACTGGCCTGCATTTTGATCATTGCAAGGTCAGGCGTTTTATTTATTTCTAACCAGTCATGTTTGCGTACCACAGCTGATCTGTTTTTTAACTCTCCGCTTACTGAATCTTCATGACGTTTTTGTTTTAATAAATAACTGGCATTTTGCACCAATGATTTTTTAAATACATTTCGTACATCTTTTATCTCCAGTGCATCGGTAGGACAGGAAACAACACATCGGGCACAGCCCATGCAGTCTTCTAAAGCTGTAATCCGACCACTTTCCTTGCCCTGTTCCCATACAGGAATACCCATGTCACATACCTGCTCACAACGTTGGCAGTCAATGCATTTATTGGTATCCATTTTGATGCCATAAAAACCGGCATGGTTAAGCAGACCGAATGTGGCGCCATAGGGGCAGATATAGCGACAATAAAATCGATTGCCAGCGATAGGGGCAATAAAGAAACTACCAAAATAAACCAGGGCGATAATGAGATAAAAAACACCAACAAAACTCACTGTCCATGAGTTGGGCGGGAACTGGGTAACCACCATGATGCCAACATAATAACTGAACATAACCCATTTGGTATGACGCAACCGCCAGGTCCATTTTGAACGCAGCGTCCTGTTACGGAAAGGGAAGCCTACTGTTTCCCGAATACCAACACAGGGACAGTTGAAACCACAAATAATACGTCGACCAAATAAAAATACCGCTGCCAGAATCAGAAAGAAGGTAATGGTACCCGGCACATGTAATGATGGAAAAACAGGTTGCCCCCACAGAAAACCCACGTAGGGTTCATAGAAAGGATATAACCAGGGAATCAGCCACCAGAATACAGTGACCATGAACACCAGGATCATCAGCCGTTTGCGGGTATAAGGATTGCGTTCGGCGACTATACGCCAGATGCCAAAACCCAGAATAATGCCATATTCAGTATAACGATTGAGCCAGATAGGATTGTCGAACCAGAACAGCCAGGTTTCATTAAGCCAGCCAACAAAGGCCAGGGTAAATGCTGCCATGCTGAACAGTTGCACGCCCAGACTATAGCGTACAGGCATGAGATTCTGCCGAGTACTCTCCGACTCTCTTGGCCTATGATAAGTTACTTGTTCCGCATGCCGGGCATTCATCTTGTTTACTCTCGCCTACCTTCATCCCTATTATCGGGTTTATGCGTTCGCGCCAGCTCTGTTTGCAAAACCCCTGTCGGTTCAGACACGAAGACCTACTCCCATTCCATTTCTCGATAAACTGCATTGGCGTTTGGACCTTTCAGATCCTCATAAAACTTAAGGTAACTGAATTTCGACTGGTCAATCTGGCTCACGGCATCCAGATCTAAGTCACGTTCCATCAGGTCCGTCACACCCTGCCGTAGCATTACCAGGTAATCATGGGTATCGGCACGGGCCTGCTTGAGATCGGTAGCGTGGCCGTGTCCGGGTATCACAAAGTTGGGCTGTAAGGTGGCCATGGCCTCAAAAGCCTGGATCCAGCTCCTGGATTTCGACACCGAACTAACTGATAGCATACGCTCGACATAAACAATATCACCAGTGAAGACGAGCTTTTGCTTTGGCAGCCAGACATAGGTATCGCCGGGGGTATGGGCTATACCGGGGTTGTGTAATTGCAGCTGTACACCCCCTATTGTCAGTTCTAGCGAGGTATCGAAGGTTTCATCTGCATAGCTTGCACGCGTGCCCGCCATGCCTTTTTTGCCCACCAGCGTATCCAACGAGCTTAACTGATCATCAACACGTTTTTGCTGATCCAGAACAGCTGCTTTGGCCGCAATAATACGTGCACCCTGTTTCTTGAAATAATCGTTGCCGAGCCACCGCTGATCCTGACCACCGGTATTAATGACCACAGCGACAGGTTTATCAGTAATCGTTTTGATGGCCTGGTCAATCAGTTGTGCACCCTTGTAACTGCCGCCTGAATCGATCAGTATCACCCCCGTTTTTGTCACGATAAAACCGAAGGTAGCATTGTTGCCGAGGTTCTCAGGGGAACGCTGGTTGATGTCGCCGATAATGGCATACACATTCTCCGTTACCTTTTGCACCTCAAGGCCATCCGCGAATACGTTACTGCTAGAAATCAGCCCAATGAATAAAATAATAATTAAACGAAAATGATGCAACATAGCGCTAACCTCCTGTAAGTAGTCAATAACATTGTGTTTCTGTATAGAATCAGGATCATTTAAATAACCAGTATTTTTCATAAGCGACTTTACCCAGATTTATCAGAAGGTGTTTGCGTAACTGGATGGCGGTGATAATACCGCCACCCGGCACGTCTACGCTTCTGCATTGACTGGTCAATAGTTTTTTCCTGAAAAATACACCTATAAGCCCGCCATCACGGCTTCCTTATCCCATTGCCTGGCCTGTTCGAGAATCGTTTTCGAGTTGATCACCTCAGGATCATAGGCCACGGTAAGTTCATGCGGTTGTTCAGGGCTGAAATGGGCCGATACAACACCTTCACTTGAGCTTAGTGCCTCTTCAAGCTTTACCCGTTGTTCAGCCTGTAAGTCCGGATGAACGTGAATTAAAATATCAACTATATCCATGATGCTCTCCTTTGCCGGTTTGCCGGCGGTTGTGAATGGTTTACAGTAAACCACTACAAGTTTAAATTTTGCCTCCTTTGCTCGAACTCTTCCCTGTCAATTTCACCCAGCGCGTAGCATTTTATAAGACTTTTCAGTCCCAGTTTTTGTGCTTTTATTTGACCTGATCCATTAGTCATTTTAGAAAGACAATCGGTCATGGCTGCACCGGCAAAATGCAGCGCATGCCATGCCTTATTATCATTCTGGCAAGGAGCGTTTTGAACTATAATTGTAATGGTTGCCATAAGTAATTTTCCTTACTTCATCGAGGTGCCGTACTAATTGCTACTCGATGCTGTGTTGTCACTTTTCGATCCGGCCACCGCTGCCCGCTGCTCAAGAGAGCGTAGGTATGCACGAATACGCCTGGCATTGGCGCCACGATCGATCTTCCCCAGATGGGAATGGGAACGTACATCCACCCGTGTATGGTCATTGGTGTCTTGTAGCCTGACCGCCACATAGTCATCGAAACCGAATAAAAAGCTGGTAGCGATCGCTTCGATCTGCAGGTCTTCGGCATTCTCGGATACAATCTCCCAACCCATATCATGGGCCACAGCCGACGCCAGCTCAAAGACCCTGACTGGATCCATGTCCAGCTCCAGTGGCTTGATATCTGGATAACCCTGCTTTTGAAGTTCGGCCACCTGAGACCCCGGGTACGCCACCGGATTGGGCACATCCCATAAGGTTATAGGATCTTCGGTATCGGTCGTTATATCATTGATGGGTGGGTAGCTACGGGCGGCGTACTCGAAATTTGTGATGTAGATCACCAGAGGCAAAGACAGCACTAGCCCCAGCAGACCCGACAATATTCCCCGGCGGACACCACCCGGCCGCGTCAACCACAGTCCGGCCAGTGACAGGACCAGTGCCACGACAGCAATGTAAGCTCCCAATTCAAAGTCTTTCAGCGCGGTGACAAAGTGGAGCTCACCGCCTCGATAGCCTACCACGGCCATTGCCGACATGGTCACGGCGGCAATGGCTGTTACAAGTCCCAACAGGGCCGTGATTGAAATACGCTCTTTCACTGTCATGGACTCTCCCTCTTTCTCATGTTTCATTTGTGGGTCTCACTGATCACCCCTTTGAGCAATATTGCAAACCACCTGCTATCGTGTAAAAAAATATTATTTAGCTAAATAACATCAGTAGCTCAGCCAACAACCGGTAGTTGAGCTG
>JAUVSB010000104.1 GCA_030597275.1 Gammaproteobacteria bacterium | reverse complement strand
TTTCGACTACCAGGTATTGCTCGCCACTGAACTGCCAGCCGCTACCGAGATGGTGGTTTTTATACTGTTACTGTTGGGGTTTGCTGTCAAGACGCCGTTGTTCCCGCTGCATACCTGGCTACCCGTGGTGTCAATGGAAGGTCCTATTGCTGCCGCAGCCCTGATGACTGGTCTGAAACTTGGCGTCTATGGCCTGATTCGTTTTGCCATCCCACTGGCTCCAGGTGCCGCCCAGGAACTGCATTGGCTGCTGGTAGGGCTTGCCGTCATCGGTATTCTGTATGGTGCACTGGCGGCTATGGCGCAAACCAATCTGCGTCGCATGCTGGCGTATTCCAGCATCTCGCAGGTCGGCCTGGTAGTGTTGGGTATCGCCTCGTTTAACATCCAGGGCATACAGGGAGCGGTCTTCCAGACCCTGAATTTCATCATTATTTCTGGTGGACTCTTCATCCTCACCGGCTTTCTGCATCAGCGCACCGGCTCGACGGATTTCATCAGCCTGGGTGGTGTCGCGGGCAGCATGCCTTTGCTCACGGCTTTTTTCTTTCTGTTCGGCATAGCCAGCATGGGAATACCCGGTACCAGTGGCTTCCCGGCTGAGTTCCTGATTCTGTTCAGCGCACTGAAAACACATACCGGTGCTGGTCTGGCAGCACTGGTCGGGGTAATAATTGGGGCCGTATATTTCCTCCGCATTTATCGCCGGGTTTTCCTGGGGCCAGCGACTTCATCTGTGGTGATAGCTGCCGTTGATTTGCGAAAACGAGAATTATTGATTGCAGCTACAATGGCCCTGTTAATTCTCATTGCGGGCTTTTATCCAGCCATCGTACTCGATGTGACGCGTTTAGCCAGTGAAGGCTGGATTGCCAGGCTAAAGTAACATTATTTACTGTTCAGACCCTGTAAGCCATTTCATCGCATTTTCTTTATCGTTGAAATCAAAATGCCTGACTTCAGCCTTGACGAAGTGATCAGCAATACCGGGCAATGCAGCCAGAAAACCACTATCTGTGACAGCGGCAACTTTATTAATATGCTGCTGATGATCTTTGACGAACTTCATATGACTGACCAGCCCGGCAAAATTATCCCAGCCAGGAAATGATTCTGTGTAGATCATCAGTCCCTGCAAAGTTCCATGTGATTCAATGTATGGGTCAACTACCTTGGCAAGCTCCTCGAAGTCAGCCTGTTCTAATGGCCCTTGTGGTGTTACCACAAGGATTCCCTGATCTTGTAATAAGTCATGTTTTAGCATGCTGTACTCCCTTGCCAACTGGTCAATTGTAGGTTGGGCTGTTTGCGAAACCCAACATCGATTAATTCGCTATGCTAATCCAATGGCTATCGGGATTAAAGCTTTCCATGTTTCTGCCAAGCTCTGCAGTGTCCTGTCCCAAGTTTTGCTGATATACGATGCCATCGTGATTGACGATAAAGCTCATTACACCAGTTCTGCCATATACTGCTGGCCAGGCAATTAAAGCAAACCCGCCTGTCATGCGACCATCTACGACGTAATCTTCGGCACCACCTTGTGTATCTTCTCCCTGTGAGGTCAGAATACGATAGAAATAGCCATGGTATGCACCTTCGGGTGTGTCATTGACAAATAACGAACCTAGAGGGCTCAGTGTTTCTCCGTCTGCAGTTTCCCAGTAAAGACCATCATGCACGTTTTCACTACTGATGAACTTCTGCGCATACTCACGTTCGCCATTCGCATTTCTATCGATTGAGGCGAAATCCATCTGTGCATCATGGTAGGCCAGTACTACCTGCATAACAGCAAGTTCATTCCTGCCTATACGGCGTATACGTATCCTGTTTTTACCTGCTTTGGAATCGAAGTACCAACCAGTAGCACCTTTGACGATAGGTATAGGTAGTGTCCAGTCTTCTTTACCTACAGAAAGTATTTTTTGTTCTTCACCTTCAGCCTTGAGCTCATGACTTAGTGAATAAGCCTTAAGGTATTTTTCAATGGTCTCAGGCTTGATGTCATCGAGTGGCAGTAATTGCTCAGCTTTCAGCCCAAGAATTTTACCCATTTTATCCCTGTTCCTGTCCGTCACAGCATTGGTGAATGCCTGTGCAGCTATTTCTGGGGTAGTAAAGGCAGCCTGGTTAAGGTCAGTGTCCATTGTTAGCGTTACTGTCGGGTCTTCTTTTGTGCAAGCACCCAAAAAGAGGCTGCTGCTGATGAGTATTAGCCCAATGTGTTTTCTGCTTATTGTCGTCATGGTTTTTCCTGCAGTATTACGAGAGTTAAGAGGATTATTTTTAAATAAAATCATTATCTTCTCCTCCCGCCACCGCCACCACGGCTCACTCCTCCGCCACCTCGACTCATGCCGCCACCGCTTCGACTAAAACCACCAGAGCTTTGAAATGACCGGTTACTCGATGTGCCTCGGCTGATATTATTATGTGAGCTACGCGCATTGCCGACATCACTGAATGCATGGTCATTGAAACTTGATTTTTTACTGGAAAAATCGCTCTTGCGACTGGAGTCAATATTTGACAGCTTGCCAGTATCCATATTTGAAGGTTTTGCAGATCCTAAATTTTTGGATACCTTGCTACTGTCAAAATTAGACATTTTTCCAGAGTCAAAATCACGATTAGCCTTGCTGACGGTATCTCTTGCCTTGCCGCCGCCTGAGCCTTTTAATTCCTGACGGCCTTTTGCGGGATCAACACCGCGCGATTCAAGCGTAGCCTTTGCTTTTTCCCGATCTGCATCGCGCCCGCGGTAATCGCTCCGATTCTCTGCACCACTTACTTTGCTGGAAGCTGTGGATTTATTGATGTTGTTCGTTCTGTTGATGCTGTTGACGTTGCTGGTATTATGTTTCCAGGTGGTATTTCTGCTGTTGGCATTAATCCTGTTGCTATTAACGTTGATGTTGTTGTGTCGATTAACGTTGATATCAACGCTATGGTGGCGCCAGTTAAAGCCACCCCATAATGCATTGGTAATACCGATACCTATGCCAAAACCTATGCCTGTCACGATGCCTGTACCAAAACCGTAACCCACCGGGCGGTAGTAATAGGGATAATAGGAAGGCCACCACCATGTTCCGTAGATTATGGTTGGGTTATAGGTGGGAACGTAAATTACCTCAGGGTCTGTGGGCTCAATGATGATGATTTGCGGGTCAGATGAATCCTCAGTTTTTACTGTTTGTTCCTTAGTGGTTTTGAGATTACCTTCATCTTTAGCTTTTTTTCTTAATGACTGTACAGTATCCATCACACCGTCAGGGTTGGCCAGGAATGCATCGCCCAAGGTTTGTACCCATTCAGGTTTTTGTCCCATCATGTCCAGCACGGATGGAAAGGCAACCAGTGACATGACGCTGGGGTCCCATGACTTGGTCTGCACGGCTTTCACCGCGTCGTCACCAGTCTTCTTAGTGTTCTTCTTTGACCATTCGACAGCTTCAGCGAGATCACCCGGGTAGGTGGATGCCATCAGGATCTGTGAAAGCAGGGAATCAGGATAGAGGGCAATGGGTGCCATCATCTGGTCCAGTTCCTGCTGGCTGTAGGTCTTTTTCTTGTCGTCTTCTGCTATGGCTGAGCCTAGAGGCAAAACTAACAGGGTGGCTAATAGCAACACAGTTATTCTGGTGAACATATCTTTCATAGGAGTTTTCCTTCAAACATGCAGGGCATCACACTATCTTCACGGCGTGGATACAGTGACGAAGTTATTATTGTGTTTATATAATAATCTACCTGACTGCAAGTGTCTTCATTGGTTATTTTTTATTTTCCAACTCAAGAAATAACAGGCATTCGGGTTCTAACATCTCACGCGCTTTATCCAGTACGCGTTCTTCCTGATCTGGTGTCATCATCTCACGGTATTTGCCAACCTTACCTTCACGAATGAACTGACCGGATTTGAATACTGGTTTGTCACCATCGCCCTGACTGGAGAATTTTTCATCATGGGCCTTCATCCATTTAAATGAACTAAATTCAAGCGCTTGTTCTCTTTGTTCGGGTGAAACCACCCAACCCAGAAAATCAATAATACGGTCTATGTTGGCAGGCAGGTCAGCCTTCATGTCCTGAAAACGTAACCACAACACTTTCTCGTGCTCATGATACGGCCACCAGCTTTTTACATTGCGATACCAGGCAGCAAAATTCAGCCAGCGATCAACGTGCTCATCAAAGGTGTCCGCAACAGTAATATTGGCGGCCTGACGAGCTTCATCCGTCATGTTTGACAGGTGATGATAAAAACTGACACAGCATTCGCGCGGGTCGCGCGATGTAAGAATAATGTTTGCTGTTCCAATGCCGGGAGTTTGTTCTGCGGTGCAGTGTGTTTTGAATACCCGGGGATCAGGTAGTGATTCGTAGTACTCCAGCACCTCCTGCAGAGTTTTTCCAGCACGCTTCCGTTCCAGCCAGGGGACTACATCATCAATTGATGTGAATGATTCATCACCGCCGCTGCGCAGCTGATGCAGGATTTGCTGCATCCATGTGGTGCCTGCTTTAGGCGCGGTAGTGATCAGTACATCCCCTTCACGCACCTGAAAGTTGGCCAGTACATATGGGTCATGCATAGGGGAGGGTGTTCCCCACTTTTGATCAATATCTTTTGTAATCAGACTCATAGACTGTCGCAATCTCTGGTTAATGCAAAAGGTGATTGCCGGGAATGCACAGGCAGGTACATTCTAGTGGCTGTACTTTAGATGAGCACGCACAATTTCTTCCAGGTCGAGTTCTTCAATGTGTGTGCTTATGATTTTGAGAGTCTGTTCGATTTCTGGAAGGATAACGTTTTCCAGTGCTCGGGCTCGTCTTTCCGTCAGCCGGTATTCTATAAGCAGTCGATGAAGGTTGCCGGATACCCCGGCCAATATGGCACTTTGCCGGGCCAATTCGAGAAATAGACTCTGGCAGTGTTGCGCTTCAGCCGTGGGGTTGCAGGCAGCGTTTTGCTCAGTTTGTTCGTTCACATGGTATT
>JAUVSB010000035.1 GCA_030597275.1 Gammaproteobacteria bacterium | reverse complement strand
CTACTGAAGAAGTAAAGGAGGCTGAATAATCATGTCACGCTTTTATCGCCGTAGAAAATACTGCCGTTTCACTGCTGAAGGTATTACCGAGATCGATTACAAAGATCTGGAAACACTCAAGGCATATGTTACTGAAACCGGTAAGATCATACCCAGTCGTAACACTGGTACCAAGCCGAAATACCAGCGTCAGCTAGCAAATGCAGTAAAAGTGGCTCGCTATCTCGCCTTGTTGCCTTATACCGATAACCATAACCGTTAATCAACCATACAGGATCAATCAGATGGAAGTTATACTGCTTGAAAAAATCCGTAACCTTGGTGATTTGGGTCAGCAAGTCTCCGTAAAACCAGGTTATGGTCGTAATTATCTAGTTCCACAAGGTAAAGCCGTCAGTGCAACTAAAGAAAATAAGGAAGCTTTTGAAGGGCGTCGTGCAGAGCTTGAAGCTGCTGCCAGTGATGCCTTGAGTAAAGCTCAAGCCCGCGCTGCTGAATTCGAAGGTGTCGTCATTGAAATTGCACGACGCGCCAGTGAAGAAGGCAAGCTTTTTGGATCGGTAGCCATTACCGATATCATTGAAGCGGTTACTGCTGCAGGCAAAGAACTTGATAAAGTTGAAGTGAACCTGCCGGAAGGTGCTATCAAAGTCATCGGCGAACATGATGTTGATGTATCATTGCACCCAGAAGTCAGTCTTGTTCTTAAAGTTTCTGTTACTGCAGAATAGTAATTCTCCGTAATCAATAGAAAGAAATATTAAAGGGTTCGTGGTATCCTGCCACGGACCCTTTTTTTATTGTACTATTCATCATTTATGATAACGAATAGCTCACATGCAGCAGATATAAATGCTTAAAAGAATAATAAATTACATTAATAAGCGTGTATATCTTTTTGATATTTAAAGAATAATATTGCCATACACTGCTCAAAATAATATTGTTGATCTGAAAACTCCGCCGCATTCAATTGAAGCTGAGCAATCTGTGCTAGGCGGGCTGATGCTTGATAGCAGTCGCTTTATCGATGTTGCAGATTTACTGGTGGTGAACGATTTTTACCGTAAAGACCATCGCCTGATTTTCGAAAGTATTGAAAAACTGGTCGAAGACTCTATGCCAGCAGATGTCATTACGGTTCAGGAGTTTCTTGACAACTGTGGCGAGCTGGAAAAAGCGGGCGGCCTGGCATATCTTGATGAATTAACTCGTAATACGCCGAGTGCTGCTAATATTTCTGCCTATGCAAAAATTGTGCAGGAGCATTCTATAATGCGGCGCCTGCTCAATACTGTAAATGATATCAATCAGACCATTTATACACCTGAAGGCCGCACACCTCAGGAAATTCTAGATTTAGCTGAACAGCAGATTTATTCGATATCTGACGAGGGTGCAAAACACGGATCTGGCTTTGTAGCGGTACATTCCCTGCTTAAACAGACTGTTGACCGAATTGAAGAATTGTTCAAATCTGGCTCTGATCTCACTGGGCTGTCGACCGGATTTACTGACCTGGATAAAATTACCACCGGCCTTCAGGATTCTGACCTGATTATCGTTGCCGGAAGACCATCAATGGGGAAAACATCACTGGCGATGAATATTGCCGAGAATGTTGCTGTAGGAAGTGATAAGGCAGTTGCTATCTTTAGCATGGAAATGTCTGGTGAGCAGCTGGTTCGACGCATGCTGACCTCATTGGGCCGAATTAATGCACAGCGGGTAAGAACCGGCTCCCTACAGGAAGATGACTGGTCTCGCCTGACCTCGGCAATAAACATACTGAGTGAGAAAAAGATTTATATTGACGACACCCCTAATCTTAGCCCTTCCGAATTGCGCGCCCGCTGTCGCCGCCTGGCCAGTCAAAATGAAGATGGCCTGGGACTTATAATTATTGATTATTTACAGCTGATGTCGCTTGGCGGCAACACAGAAAATCGGGCCACCGAACTTTCCGCTATCACCAGGAGCCTGAAGACACTGGCCAAGGAAATAAACGTACCGGTCATTGCCCTGTCGCAATTGAATCGAAGTCTTGAACAACGTACAGATAAACGCCCGATAATGTCAGACCTGCGTGAATCAGGTTCCATTGAGCAGGACGCCGACGTGATCATGTTTATTTACCGTGATGAGGTCTACAACAAGGAAGACAGCGAGAGTAAGGGAATAGCAGAAATCATTATTAGTAAACAGAGAAATGGTCCTACCGGCACCGTAAGACTCACCTTCCTGGGTGAATTTACACGCTTTGAAAGCTTCGCAGATCCGATCGGTGGTGAAGCGGGTGAATATTACTAAGGAACCCCTTATCTATTCATGACTCGCCCTGTACACGCTAGTATTGATAGTGCTGCGCTTCAACACAATCTCACCCGGGTAAGACAACTTGCTCCTGAAGCCCGTGTCATGGCTATCGTCAAGGCTGACGCTTATGGACATGATCTTTTAATCAGCAGTCGGGCACTTGCACTGGCAGACGCCATCGGCCTGCTTGAACTGGGAGATGCAATCAAGCTGAGAGATGAAGGTTTCACTCAGCCGATATGCCTGCTTGAGGGCTTTTTTGAAGCGGATGAAATCCCCCTGATAGCCAGTTATCAACTAGAACCGGTGATTCACTCGAATTGGCAACTCGATATGCTCGAGAGCTATCAGGATGAACTAGAACTGTCTGTCTGGCTAAAAGTTGATACAGGCATGAACCGACTGGGATTTTCCCCTTCAGAGTTTAAGCAAGGCATAGCCAGATTATCATCGATGCAGTGTATTAAAAAGGTTGCCATCATGTCTCATCTGGCGAATGCAGATACTCCGGAAAACCCCGGTACGGTTAAACAATTACGAGATTTCATTGATACAACAGAGTCAGTAAGTTTGCCACGAAGCCTGGCTAATTCAGCCGCAATTCTTGGTCATCCCGATTGCCAGATGGATTGGGTGCGACCCGGCATTATGTTATATGGATCATCACCCTTTGAGGAATCCTCAGCTGATGAGCTAAATCTGAAACCGGTCATGACACTGCAATCGAGAATTATATCAATTAAACAATGTAGCAAAGGTGATGCTATTGGCTATGGAGGTACCTGGGTTTGTCCCGAGGATATGTCTGTAGCAGTAATTGCCTGCGGATATGGTGATGGTTATCCAAGACATGCACCGGCGGGCACACCAATAATGGTGGCTGGACAAAAAACACAACTTATCGGTCGAGTATCTATGGACATGATCACTGCTGATTTGCGCGGCATAGATAATGCAGCAGTAGGCAGTGCAGTAGAACTCTGGGGCGTGGATATTTCCGTTGATACAGTGGCAAAAATGTCGGGTACGATATCCTATGAGCTACTTTGCGGAATTACCGCACGGGTAGAAAGGCAGGAAGTCAATAATGGCTAAGGTGAAGACGCTTTACGTTTGTTCTGACTGCGGTTCGCAATCCTCGCAATGGGCAGGACAGTGTAACCAGTGCGGTGCCTGGAATAGCTTTCAGGAAGAAACCAGTTCGGTTATCGTCAGTAAAGAAAGTAGTAAAGGTCTGCGTTTTGCAAGTTTTGCCGGTAAACAAAAAGTTGTGACACTTGCAGAGATTAGACCAGAAGATACTCTTCGATTCAGCTCAAGGGTTGCTGAACTTGATCGAGTTCTGGGTGGGGGTATCGTAAACGGATCTGTGGTGCTAATAGGTGGTGATCCTGGCATAGGAAAATCGACATTGCTGCTGCAGTCACTGGCAAATATCAGTCAGAACAAAACCGCACTCTATGTTTCTGGTGAGGAATCAGCACAACAGATTGCTTCCCGTGCGGAACGCCTGGGGCTGGATGCAAGCAAATTGCAGCTTATGGCAGAAAACCAGGTAGAAGCTATCATTGATGCGGCGACACAGGTGAAACCTGCTGTGATGGTTATTGATTCCATCCAGACGCTGTTTACCGATGTCCTGCAGTCTGCACCCGGCAGTGTGTCACAGGTGAGAGAAACAGCGGCTCTGCTGGTCAGGTATGCAAAGCAGACCGGTGTTTCAGTCATCCTGGTCGGCCATGTGACCAAGGAAGGGGCGCTGGCAGGACCTCGTGTACTCGAACACATGGTCGATACAGTACTGTATTTTGAGGGTGACAGCGGGAGTCGATTCCGCCTTATTCGGGCAATAAAAAATCGTTTTGGTCCAGTTAATGAAATAGGCGTGTTTGCCATGCAGGATGATGGCCTGCATGAAGTCAGTAATCCTTCTGCCATGTTTCTGGGTCGCAAGGAAACCCAGTCACCCGGTAGCGTGGTCCTGGCCAGCCAGGAAGGGACACGCTCACTGCTGGTAGAAGTTCAGGCCCTGGTTGATGACAGCCAGTCATCAAACCCTCGCCGTTTATGTGTGGGTCTCGATGGAACCAGGCTGGCAATGATACTTGCAGTCCTGCATCGACATGCTGGCTTGCAGATTGGCGGTCAGGACATTTTTGTCAATGTCGTTGGTGGTGTCCGTGTTCTGGAGCCAGCATCAGACCTGGCTGTTGCCCTGGCTATTATTTCGAGTTTCCGAGATCATACCCTGGCCAAAGATATGGCTGTGTTTGGTGAATTAGGGCTAACAGGTGAAGTACGACCGGTACAACGAGGCGATCAACGCATCCGTGAAGCAATCAAACTCGGGTTTACCACATTGCTGGTACCTGAAAGCAATATGCCACGGAAAAAAGAAAAAGGAATCAAGCTGGTTCCGTTGAAGCACGTCAGAGAAATACAGGATATTTTTTAGAATCTCTTTAATCAACAAAAATATGAGGGGAGACACATGATACGTAAATGCCTATTCCCGGCAGCAGGTTACGGTACACGTTTTTTACCGGCAACCAAGGCTATGCCTAAAGAAATGATGCCAATTCTTGATGAACCGTTGATACAGTATGGAGTCGAGGAATCTCTGGCAGCGGGAATGAATCAAATAGCTATCGTCACCGGCCGCAGTAAACGTGCGATCGAAGATCATTTCGATATTAGTTATGAACTGGAGCACCAGATCAGTGGAACAGAGAAGGAAAAGAGGCTGGTGAGTATCAGGAACCTTATTGATAAATGTACTTTCTCTTACACTCGTCAATTAGAGACGAAAGGACTGGGGCATGCCATCCTGACTGGTGAAACCCTTATCGGTGATGAAGCCTTTGGTGTCATTCTTGCAGATGACCTATGCGTCGGTGATCCAGACCCGGTGATGTCACAGATGGTCAGCCTCTATAAAAAACGCCCTGCCTGTATTATTGCGATCGAAGAGGTTCCTATGGCCGAGGTGCATAAGTATGGTGTTATTGATGGAGAAGATATGGGTGATGGCGTTTACAGGGTAAATGCAATGGTAGAAAAACCCTCTGCAGATGAAGCACCCGGCAACCTTGCCATCATCGGGCGTTATATCCTGACACCTGAAATCTTTGACACTTTAAGAAATACTGAAGCTGGCAAGGGTGGGGAATTGCAAATTACAGATGCCTTACATACGCTGGCAAAGCAGGGCAAGGTTTTCGCACTAAAGTTCAGCGGCAGGCGATTTGATTGTGGCAGTATCGATGGGTTTGTAGAAGCAACCAACTACTTCTTCTCGAAGTCGAAGGAGTGACTAATTCATCAGAACTCGTCATTCCGGCGTAGGCCGGAATCCATCTGGATACCTGCATTCGCAGGTATAACGGCAAGATCATAAATCTTCAGGAATCTTTCGGTGATTTCCGCTTGTAGTAGTTAATCAGTCCCCGCGTAGACTGGCCATGCGTCGCTACAGGTTTTCCGTCCCCCAGTTCTTCGAAAATCACCTTCGCAAGATTTTTTCCAAGTTCAACGCCCCACTGGTCAAATGAGTTCAGGTCCCAGATGATCCCCTGCACGAATATCTTGTGCTCATACATGGCGATCAATGCGCCCAGATTGTAAGGTGTCAACTTCTGATAGAAGAGGGTATTGGTTGGCTGGTTACCGGGAAACACCTTGTGAGGAAGAATCATCTCAATCTCTTCCTCTCCCAAGCCCGATTGTTCCAGAGTGATTTTGGCTTCGGCCTCGGTCTTTCCTCTAACCAGGGCCTCTGTCTGCGCAAGGAAATTAGCAATCAACAGGCGATGATGCTCTCCGACATTGTTTAACGATTCAATGCCGGCGATAAAGTCAGCAGGGATGAGGCGAGTACCCTGATGAAGAAGCTGAAAATAGGCATGCTGACCGTTTGTCCCTGTGGTACCCCAGATTACCGGGCCGGTGCTGTAATCGACGACTTCCCCATGCTTGGTGACGCGTTTGCCATTGCTTTCCATATCGGCTTGCTGAAGGTAGGAGGGCAAATACTCAAGATATTGATCATAGGGAATGATTGCCTGTGTATCGGCACCAAAAAAGTTGTTATACCAGATCCCCAGCAGGCCCAGTATTACCGGCATGTTTTTCTCCAGAGGCGTTTCCCTGAAGTGTTTATCCATGGCGTGCGCGCCGGCAAGCAGCTCAGAGAATTTGCTGAACCCAATCGCTATAGCAATTGACAGGCCAATGGCTGACCAGAGGGAGTAACGGCCGCCCACCCAGTCCCAGAATTCAAAGATATTTTCTTCCGCTATGCCGAACGCTACTGCATCATCAATATTGCTTGAGATGGCAACAAAGTGTTTAGACAGCGCAGCCTCGTCTGCTCCAGAGCGCAAAAACCATTCACGGGCACTGTGGGCATTGGTTAACGTTTCCCAGGTGGTGAAAGTCTTGGAGGCAATAATGAACAGGGTCGTTTCTGGATCGACCTTCTTCAGGGTCTCGGAAACATCGGCATCATCAACGTTAGAGACAAAGTAAACATCAATGTCTTTCTGATAAAACTTGAGGGCGTTGACCACCATGTGTGGACCAAGGTCCGACCCGCCGATGCCGATGTTCACAACAGAGGTAAACGTCTTGCCTGTATAACCCGTGCTTTGACCACTATGGATAGCATCACAGAAGCCTTTCATCTTCTCCAGCACTGTCTGGATTTCTGGCATAACATCATCGCCGTTGGCGATAATGAAAGGCTTGTTCACATCACTTCTTAAAGCCGTGTGCAGGACTTCACGGTCTTCCGTAGTATTGATCTTTTCTCCCTGGAACATGCTTTCGATTGCTTCGGGGACACCGCCTTCTGTTGCAAGTTCGACAAGCAGCTGTATGGTCTCTTCAGTAATCCGGTTCTTGGAGTAATCCAGAAACAGGTCTTCCCAGGCAATGGAAAAATCCTCGAAGCGATTCGACTGACTGGCGAATAGCTCGCGCATATGGGTATCAGAGATCTGCTCATAATGAGCCTTGAGTTTCTGCCAGGCGGGAAGGGCAGTGAGTCGTGCGGTGCTTTCAGTCATCATGTAATTTTATATTAAGCACAGGGGTATTGAAATTTGTTTGATCACAATTTATCAAGGGCAGCTCAAGCTTTAGAAATACCAGGCGAGTCGAGTAAACAGAGTCTTTGCCGGGGACAGGTACTGCTCATGGTCAGTGCCAGCTTCAATACCACCAAATTCAGTGCCATCAGCCCCCATGGGTAAATTAAATCCAGCCAGCAGATCGAAATTCTGACTCAGACTATAAGTGCCTATGAACTGCAGCATGGCACTGCCGTCGCCGAGATTGACGAAGAGTATGGGGTTAAGGTTAAGTAATGGCGACATCTCGAACAAGGCGCTGGTTGCCAGGTAGTATTTGCCAATGGTAAATAATTCGCCTCGTAGCAGGCGTGAAAACAGGGCAGGCTGAGCAATGACATCTTCGATGGAGTGTCGCTTACCGGAAAGGCCAAAGCCATTATAGAAAAGCTCGATAAAACCGGTCAGGTTTTTACCCTGAAGTATTGTTGAATAATTATAGTTTACCGATACAGACCAGTAGTTTTCATCATCTGCATGAGTCACGGTGGCGCTGGCATTGATGACATTTTCCAGCCATTCACCCGTATAAGCGGCGCCAACGACAGTATCACCATAGTTTCTGGCTGCCAGCAGATCCAGTTCATAACTTGAGCTCAACCAGTGATATTTTCCAGCTGCTGCCGACTGGTTGCTGGTAACTTCACCGCTTAAAGGATCCCGACGTGGAATATACAGACCCTGCAAGTCACTGCCATTACTGAACAAACCCTGCAAATAAAGCATATCCTCACCGCGCTTGTATTCGGTATCAATAGCATCAGGCGGGAAGGGGTTAAACAGGTCCAGAGGGTTATAGACCATGCCATTTCCCCAGCTAATGGCCTGGCGACCAACACGTGTCACCAGTTTTTCAGCTGAGTAGGTGAGATCTAGCCTGTCGATGCGCTGGAAAAGAACTGAATTATCAGACTCGGAAATGACACTGGATAAATCAAACAGCTGGCTCTGGTCGCTGGCCAGATCAGCGCAACTCCTGCCAACGAGCCCACCACGAAAGACACAGTTGCTAAGTTCCGTTGAGTAAAGGCCATTTAATTCGTAGTGTAGACGTGCATCCCAGTTGCCGGAATGAGACTCGGCTTTTAACCTCAGGTTGCCCAGTGATTCCCTGTAGGGGTTTGCACTTGCAGCAAAGACAGAATCATCGGGAAAATCTGAATACGAGTAGAAGTACTTAACATGACCACCGAAGTTCGTTTCTGCCATGGCTGTTGTAGCCAGGCTGAGTAGGAAAATGATTTGAAGGTGTTTTAAAAACATTTTTGTAATTAGGCTTCAATCATCTCATCTTCAACGATCCTGCCATCATGCAATCTCACCAGTCGTTTGGCGAATTTCATTACTCCTTCATCATGGGTTGAAATAACGAAGGTAGTACCCATGCTTGCATTGAGTTCCCGCATCAGTGTCATCAGTTTATCTGAATTAGTGGAGTCGAGATTTGCTGTCGGTTCATCGGCCAGGATCAGCGCTGGTTTGCTGACTATCGCCCGTGCTACCGCAACGCGTTGCTGCTGACCGCCTGACAATTCAGATGGGCGTCGATCTTCCAGGCCCGTTAATCCTACCTGCTCAAGTATCTCCATCGCGAGGTGTCTGCGTTGACCGGCTTCGACCCCCTGTAGCTGCATGACAAATTCTACATTTTCGCGTGCACTTAAAACCGGAATCAGGTTATAGGCCTGAAACACGAAGCCGATATGGTGAAGCCGCAGATCAGCGAGCTCTGACATGCTCATCTTGTCCAGACGTTTTCCAGTTACAGTGATCTCGCCACTGGTGGCAACATCAAGGCCACCAATCATATTGAGCAGGGTCGTCTTGCCCGAACCAGAAGAACCGGATAAACATAAAAATTCACCTGCAGAGACATCGATATCAACATCACTCAAGGCGTGTACTGCAAGCTCCCCCTGTGAGAAGACTTTGCACAAATGTCGACATTCCACTGCATTGTTTTTTTCATTTATCATTATTGCCAGACCCTTGTAATTGCTTCGATAGGCACCTTGCGTGAGGCTCGCCAGGCCGGGAACAAACTTGCTGCAATACCCAATACCAGAACAAGGGTATTGGCCAATATCACATCATATATTTTGACAGCCGGTAAAAGGGTACTGCTCATGCCAGCCCATTCCATTCCCTCGGCCACTACAGATACATCAATGCCACCCTTCAGCGGCAGGATAGTCAGCCATGACAAAAAGTTACCTGCCAGCAGGCCTATCAGCAGCATGATGATGGATTCGATTAGTACCATAAACAGGATATTGGGTGGTTTCATTCCCAGTGCCTGAACCAGGCCTATTTCACGAGTGCGTTCGAAGACGGCCATCAGTAATGTATTGACCAGTCCAAAGGATAGAGCAAGAAAAATTACAGCGAACCAGACCAGTACAAAGCCGTCCATGACACCCAACATTGAAGCCATATAGGGATCCTGCTCAATCCAGGTTTTTACGTCGGTATCTACATCGGCATCTTCAACCGCGGCACGCGTTTTTTCCAGCAGCTTTGTCAGATCACGGTAGTCGTGTCCAAGCAGTGATATTTCCGAAACTCCGGGACCCATTTTTAGCATCTTGCGTACCGTTTCAAGACCGGCAAAAACGTAGCTGGTTTCTGTTGCCTGGAGATCAGTATCAAAACCACCGCT